>CAZFWZ010000023.1:0-28676 GCA_964522765.1 uncultured Caulobacterales bacterium
GTTTGATAGAGACGCGAAGAACCATACGGCTAGAAACCCCTCCATCCCCCATCCCGAAAGATAAGCATAGACCGAGCCTAAAAACCGTAAAACCGGCATAATCAAAGCCTCAATGGCCAGAATATTAAACTTGTCAAACAGCCGCAGCAAACCGACTGTAGTGCTTTTTTGTCGGGCCAAAACCACCAAACAGTAAACAGCCGCCATTTTTTGCAAGTCACCAATTGATGCGCCGCCTTCAGGCCCTAGGCTCGGGAATATCTCGGCCGCAAAAACAACCAATCCGAATAAAGTCAAAGATCCCAAGTAAGCAAATACAGCCGATAGCGCATCTAGCTTAATGCAGAATTTTACCAGCTTGACTAAACCTTCGCTATCATTGGCTTTCTGATCATCTGCGCCAAAACGAATAATCGCCTGCCAGTTTTGAAATGTTGCCACTTCGGAGAAAAAAAGCATATAAGCATGGAGAAATAGAACGACCCCCAAAGCTTCGAGCGGCAGAGCGCGCGTAGCAACCCACAACGACCCAAACCCTAAAATAGCAGACAGGAATTTAGCTCCGACCATCAGTCCCGTATTAGCTGCAACGCGTTTTCCAACGGTACTCTTTGAGACGGTTTGAAGGTTTGCCGGCATCAGCTTTGGTCCAGCATTTTATCTGTTAAGGGATAACCATCTGCTAAAATTTTTTCAACAAGCGTTTTATCTGATGGTTTATCGACATCAATCGCGGCTTCAGCAAAAGGTAAAAACACAGGTTTAGCGATAATTCCTAAAGTCTTTGACGCATAAACAAATGCTTTATCGACGGTTAATCGTCCTGAAAGATAAGAAATCAGCAGTGGCAGACTAAACGCACGCGCTAATTTCCAAGGCTGCTTTCTATGTTGTTGGGCTTTCTTCCAAAACTCTATTGCCGCCAATCCTTTAGTATTAGAAATATAGAAAAGATTGCAGCCTGACACGGATCTATCAGAAAATTTCAAATATGTGCGCTTCACATTAGGGTAAGCGGGGGCAATCACAGTTTTATCTGCGAGGCCAACACAAAAATCCGCATTGCTCGCCTGCGAGCCTGCAATAAAGACCTCAATCATTTCGCTGGTGAGTAAAGGGTGATCGCACGTCGTAATCAGTAAAGGGTATTCGTCAACATGCTGAGCGCCTAAAAGCGCGCTATTGGCAGGCCCTGCCGCTGAAGGAGTTTGGTGAAGCCGCTTATCATGCTTGGCTGAAAATCCACTAACCGCAAATGGTGCTAAGATTTGACTGTTCGAAAGTGAGTCTAAAACCCAATCAATCATTGGCCTGCCCATAATGGGTAGAAGCGCTTTTTGCGTAACCCCTGAGCTTTCACACAAGGAATCTGTCACACCCTCGCGCTGTCCAGCCAAAATCAATGCGTGAACAGGCACTGCTATAAAGCCTTTTCATACATGCGATATGTTTTGTAGCGCTTTGCACTCGCCTGCTCACAAATCCGAATCATGCTGGCATTATCTTCAAGAACCCAAGATAATTCGCAATGTGTGAAACCTTTTTTGCGCCCTGCCTCAAACACAGTTTCACTGAGCTGCGCAACAATGGCCAAACCTTTACGCGTGTTATGCCACTCTTTACGCAGGCCCATAAGAGGTATTCGGGCTTGCTTCACACCCTTTAACTTTAGACGGTTAACAAGGGCAGCCCATCCAAATGGCAGAAGTTTACCATTAAGCCCTGCAGTCGCTTCATTAAGGTCGGGTATCATCCAAATATAAGCGACGGCTTCACCTTTTATTTCTCCGATCCATAGACCTTCTTTAAACATGAGCGGCCGTATTTCTTTCGCCATATGTACAATTTGATCTTGGGAAAATGGCACAAACCCCCAATTTTCTGACCAAGCGTCATTAAAGATGTTCATCACAATCTGAACTTCATCCATGAATTTACTACTGCGCATGGGACGGATAACAATGTCCGAATCTCGCTCAGCGAGCCTTAACATCATTTGTGTCTGTTTGGGCCGAGGATAGCCTGCATTAAGATCAGCTTGAAACGCATACATATCCGTCGCCTTTTTCAGCCCAGCAGCCTCAAACATAGCCTGATAGTCGGGGCGGCCATAAGGCATCATAACGACAGGTGGCGAGTCAAAACCATCAATCAAAAGCCCGCACTCCTCATTTACCGACCACTGAGCAGGGCCAACCATTTTATTGCACCCCTGCATAACCAGCCAGTCACGCGCAGCACAAAGTAAAGCTGCGCCAACGTCGGGTTCAGCTACGCAATCGAAATAGCCAAAATGCCCTGCCTCATCATTGTGATATATTTGGTGAGCGTGATTAATAAATGCAGCGATACGCCCGACAACTTCACCATTCTCTTTAGCTAGAAAAAGCTGGCGCGTTATCTGTTCAAGGGCTGGATTTTTCTTAGATGAAAATTGTTCTTTTCGTTCAAACCTTAAAGGTGCCCTCCACGCAGGCTCATCCTTATAAAGCAAGTAAGGCAACTCAAGAAAAAACTTTTCAGACTGAGCTGTGTCAGCTTTCACAATATCGATGGTGTAGGTTGACATCAGACCCTATTGAATAGCAGCCTTTAGGCCTTCCCTCAAGACAGAAGGCCCGACTCGTTAGTCGTCATCCTTGTCTTCTCTTTTCTTTTCTTTTTTTCTAGCCTTCAGGTCAACCAGAATAAAGTCAATTTCTGTACCTGTAGGTCCTACATAGAAAGAAGTCTCTTTCCATTTAGGTATACGGCGCGACTTAATCTCAGGGTTATTTGACAATCCATAAGGTTCACGAGGCGTAAAGTCCCATTTCTTTTTAAGTTTTCTGTTACCGTCTTTGTCATGATAACCAGCAATCGCGTAAAATCCAGGCTCTGGAACATTAACACACATGACTTGTGGGCCGTCCATCGCTGGATTGCGAATAGAACGAAGACGTCCACTTTTTTTTAAAAAACCTTCTTCCGCATTATAAAGTTCAAGCTTCATAATACCGACTTTCGTAACGCCAATGACATTAACTTTGATCTGCAAACCACCTTCAATACAAGTATTGGAGAAGTTTCTAGGACCTATATCAAACAGCCCTTCATATAACACAGGATCTATATCAAGCGGATTATCCCTCAGACCATTTTGTGCGAAAGCACTAGAACTAAGAAATACAATCATTAAAACTGCGAAAGTTATGAAACGGGTAATTGCGTTCACGCGTGGTCCTCGTTATTGCGAAGGGCTAAGAGTTTGATATTCCCTACATCTCGCATATGGTGAGGGGGAGGCGCTTTGTAAAGATGATTCTACAGACAGGATGCAGAAACGAATATAATGGGCCGACTAAACCGATATCTTTTTAAAGAATCTATCGTCAAAATTGGCGGGTTGATTATCTTTGCCATTGCCGTGCTCTTACTTGAGCGATTACTGCGTATTTTTGAGATTGTATCCAACTCTGCAAACCCTGCAGGCGATGCGGGGTCGATGGTTATGAACCTTCTACCATATTACCTCGGTATGGCCGTCCCCATGGCATTATTGCTCGGCACTACAATGACCATAGATAGCTTTAGTCGTACTTCTGAGCTTACGGCCGCTATGGGGGCTGGCGTATCACTCCCCAGAATGACTACACCATTCGTTATAATCGCAGCTTTCCTAGCCATTATAACATTATTTATCGAGGGCTACATGCAACCTGTAGGGCGTTATAATTACCGTCAGGTCGTACATGTTGTGAAACAACAGTCCTTTACGGCGGCCCTGCGTGAAGGAACCTTCACATCTGTAGGTCACCGTACATTCTTCGCAGGCACAGAAAAAATAGATGGCGCAGCGATAGGCCCGATATTTATTTATGAAAAGCTTATAAAAAATGGCGCAGAAGAAGGTGTTCGAGTTACGACCGCGGACGAAGGGCGTCTAATTGTTCGCGAAGAAACCAATGAACCTGTTCTGCAACTTGCTTCTGGCCAGACCTATCAAATCCTTGGGGAAAGACAATTATCCGGTGATCTTAGCTTTTCAAGTAGTGCGGTTGCGAGTGCTGTAAATGAGAATGTTTTTAGAACGAGAGGAGATGATGAGCGAGAGATGACCACGCGGGAACTTTGGCAAAACCGCGACGGTTCGCTTTTTGATACAATTGATACCAATACCAATAATGCAGCTCTACATTTACGACTATCACGCTCTATTCTTCTCTTGATACTACCGTTTATTGCTGTGCCTTTTGGAATTAATTATGGCCGAAATCCATCATCTGCAGGAATTTTTATCAGCATTGTAATGCTCGTCTCACTTCAGAAAGCCCTTGAATTTGGCCAAAGCCTTGGCGCAAGTGGTGTCATTCCTCCATGGGCAGGGATCTGGCCTATCATCAGTGCTGTAGCTCTTTTCGCTGCTTATATTTTTAGAAAAAGTGCATTCAAAATGGGGCAGCCGCCACTTACTGCTGTGAGTTTTTATATGAAAGAGACGCAATCAAACTTTATCGCGGGACTTCGAAAAATCACACGTTTTGGCCGCTCGGATCAGGCGGCATAACATGTGGCGTTTCCTTACCTATCTTTCTAAATCATTTGTGACGACATGGTTGATGGTGGTGTTCGGGTTTCTTATCCTCATTGGACTATTAGACTCGCTGGCAAATGGCGGGGATATTCTTGCTGAAGACGGGAATTTTACAGATACCTTTCGCTATATGGCCTTACGAGCGCCGGTAATATTTGATCGAATTTTTATATTTACCATTCATGTCGCCGTGTTGTTGACTTTTGTGAAACTCATTCGAAACCATGAATTAGTTGCCCTACTAGGATTTGGAATTTCTCCTCTTAAGCAGGTCGCCCTTTTAACACCTGCCGTTGTCAGTGTGGGTATTCTTTCTGTCATTATGATCAATATCTGTATGCCGCCTAGTGTGCGTGCCTTACAAGCCTGGAGTATTGGAGAGTATAAGGTCAAAAACGTAACAGCCGAAAATCCACTCTGGATGGAAGGGGGGGACCAAATTGTGCGAGCGTCCGAACGATTTAGCATGGATACGCTTGGTAGTTTGGAACTTTTCAACCGATCCCCAACAACGGGCGCAGTCGAATCCGTGATTTGGGCAGAACGCGCGACTTATAAAGACAGCGGTAATTGGGAGTTATATGGCGTGCAAACACTTAACATAGCAGGCGCTGATGGGGAGCCCCGTTTGCCTATTAAGGCCTCTGGCTCTACAATGTGGAACACAAAGCAAACACCACAGAGCATTGCGCGCCTAGCCGCGGAACCTCGGGATATCGCTCTCTCAGACATGAGCGGATTTATGCAAAAAGGTAATTCAGGAAGCAAACCAAGTTTCGCTTATCAATTCTGGTACTGGCACAGGGTCACCCGCCCCCTCGCCGCCTTCATACTCCTGCTTTGTGCGGCAACGATTATGCAGCGCACAGGACGGCAGGATACTGGTGACAAAGCGGGAATGATTGGGGTAACTGTGGGATTTATTTTCCTTATCATTGATGGCGCGATGGCAACCTTTGCGGCCTCTGGCGGTGTAGGTACGCTTTATGCGATTGCATGTCCCTTGATCGGATTTGCATTAGCAGGCGCATTTATGTTGCTCAGAACAGAAAGTCTCACCTAGCGGGTGACACGCTGTGAAGCCCGTATTTGTCATAAACGCCTTAAGCGAGACCGTCGCCAAAAAAGGCTCAAAGCTTGCAGGACTCACTAACCGTGCAGCGGCCGTCTTCGATGAGCACATATTCGACAATCTTAATCAAATCGTTGAAGCGGGTTGTGAGGCTGGTTGGGTCTTCATCGAAGGAGGAGACGGTACGGCGCAAGGTATCATTAGCGCCTTTTTCAACCATATTAGCGTTAATGCAGACATGCCTAAATTTACATTACTACCGGGCGGTATGACTAATCAGGTTGCTAAAAATATTGGTTTGAAGACATTCTCGTTCAAAGGCATAAGCGAACTTTTAGACGGCAAAGGCGCAAGCAAAGAGCAAGTCATGCTAAAAGTTTCTTGCGAGGGACACCCCAATTTATATGGTTTTGTTTTTTCAACGGGCGGTGTCCCAATGGTGACCCAATACACAAAAAACAAACTGCACAGTAAAGGCATCGGCGGATCAGCCGCCGTCGTGGGCGGTATAATCAAGGGAATTTCTGGAAAAGATGAAACCGTTTTGCATCCGACAGACATCTCAGTGGGGATTGACGGTAAGCTCATTGAAGGCTCACACTTGGGCACCTTAGTTACAACACTACCTAGTCTCCTGCTGCGCCTTGATCCCTTTTGGGGAGGTGGATCCAAGCCGCTACGTCTAACTTTTGTTGAAGGAAAGCCAAAGCACTTGGCCCGTAACGTTGCAGGTTTATGGTTAGGACACAAAGAAAAAGATAGAAGTTCTGACGGCCTTCATAGCTACCGCGCAACGCAACTCGACTATCAGTATGGCGGCCCTATCGTACTTGACGGAGAGCCTTTACACATTCCGATAAACTTTAAAGTTTCGTCCACTCAACCCCTTATTTTCGTCTCATGAACGCTTCTATAATAGATATATTAGAAGATGAAAATCTGCCGCCGAATGACAAAGTCACTCAGATGTGTAAAACGATTTCGGCGCGTCATCCTAATCGCGTTCTTGGCTTTTTATATTATGGCTCAAGCCTTCGTCAGATGAATGAAGGTGGTAAAATGCTCGATTTTTATGTCATTGTCGATAGCTACAAAAAAACACATAAAAACCCCATAAGAGCCGCCTTAAACGCAGCAATTCCGCCAGCTGTTTATTATGTTGAGATAGAACACGAGGATAAAACTCTAAGTAGCTGTAAATATTCTATTATTTCTCTTTCAGCCTTTGAGCGCCGCTGTGGTTCATCCGCTTTGCTTTCTACAGTTTGGGGTCGATTCTCGCAGCCCAGTATTTTACTATTTTCGAATGATGAAAACACTAAGTCTCGCATAATGAGTGCACGTGCGGTAGCCGTAAGTCACCTAGCAAACGAAACCGCGCCTTTAATAAAAGCTCCAACATCATCCCTCACCTTTTGGGCGCGCGCCCTGCGTGAAAGCTACCGCACTGAGTTGCGTCCAGAAGCTTCCGAGGCGCGCTCTCTAGAAATAGTCGCAAAATATGAAAACCGTTACACAGAGCTTTCCACGGCCTTATTTGGCAAGCCAGACTCCGAAGGTTTGTATAATCTAACTTCAAGCGAAAAATCCAATGCCGTAAAGCTTCGCTGGTTAATGCGTCGCACAATCGGGAAACCTATGACCGCTATTCGTGTCATCAATAGCGCCGCGACATTCGATGGTGGTCTGGATTATGTTTTGCGAAAAATTGAAAACCACTCGGGCGTCACAATTAACGTGACCCCTTCACAGCGTAAACACCCTGTGTTGTGGTCTCCTATTCTTGGTTGGAAACTCTGGCGTAAAGGCGCCTTTCGATAACTTATCCAGCAGCCTGCATTTTAGCGGCCATAGCTTGCATCATTGTACCTTGGTTTTCGTTCAGGCCTTTAAAGGCTTGGATCAAGGTATCAATATCCTCTTTTGTATGTGCCGCAGAAAGACTGATACGTAAAAGACTAGAGCTTTGCGGCGTACCTGGCGGAACAGCCAAATTGACATATACCCCATTCTCCATAAGCCAATTCCATTCCATAGCCGCAACGGCTTCATTTGCACGGCGAACGGCTATAATCGGGCTTGGGTCGGCACATAAATCAAATTGGAGTTCCGATAACCCCTGATGCAGCTGTTTAGCACGAGCGTTAAGATTATCCCGAAGGTGCGTACCCTGCTTTACTTTATCGACCGCCGCTCTTGCGGCCGCAATGTTGGACGGCGTTGCAGATGCTGTGAACATATAAGGCCGCATGACCTTACGTGTAATCTCAAATTCTTTGTGACGCGAGGCACAAAACCCACCGACAGAGGCGAGCGATTTTGAAAATGTGCCAGAGATAAAATCAACTTTATCTAGAACACCTTGCTGCTCTGCAATACCGCAACCTGTTGGTCCAAAAACGCCGTAGCTGTGGGCTTCATCGATATAAAGATATCCACCATGACGGTGGGTGACATCAACAAATTCGTCTACTGGTGCAATATCACCAAACATCGAGTAAAGACCTTCAATCACTACAAGCGGATGTCCACCCTCGATGGGCCCTAGGCGCGTTAATCGTTTGTCCAAATCGGCTGGCGAATTATGGCGAAAGCGAATTGTGGATGCATTAGTCAAACGTGTGCCATCGATTATACAAGCATGCGCATCTGCATCCATGAAGATAACATCTTTATCTCCTGCGAGACCACCAATAGCCGCAAGATTTGTCTGATAACCTGTTGTGAAGACTACACAGCTTGGCATGTTAAGATGACTTGCCAAGGCCTCTTCTAAATCTGTATGTCCAACATATGTACCGTTTGCGATGCGTGAACCCGTTGTCCCAGTACCATGATCATCAACGGCTTTTTTAGCGGCTGCAACACAGTCAGCGTCGAAGGTAAGGCCTAAGTAATTATTAGTTCCCGCAAGGAGTATTTCTCGGTTTCCAATCCGTCCATGTGTTGCCGAAAGAATATCGTCGAACTTCACACCTAGTGCATCAGTGCCGACTTTCATCATTATATCGACGCGCGATTGAAGGGGCGCAAATTTATCAAAAATTGACGACATGGATTTAACCTTCCAGTAATTCTTTGACGCAGTTAACCAGCTCACCAACGGTTTTAATATCGCTGACTTGCTCCATGGAAATTGAAATATCGTAATGGTCTTCAAGTTCCATTACGAGGTCAAATACAGCAACGGAATCTACTTCAAGGTCAGATACAATTCCGCTTTGTAATGTAATGTCGCGGTTTTGCGGATTATATGGTTTAAGAAGTTCGCAAATCTTAGCAAAAATCTGTTCTCGTGTGGGCTGAGACATATTCAATCCTAATTTCATTTCTCGGTGCGGCGGTGTAAGGTTTCTCGAAGGCGGTCTTCCATGGGCAGTGCGTCTTGAATCACATCTTCACTACTCCAGTCTTCATATAGGAACTCTCGTAATTTTCCTAGGGTCAAGTGGCCGATGTTTAGCAGTCGCGATGTCACCGATGTAACCGCAGCAACAAGGTAAATGATTGGCAATGGTATAGGAATAACGCGCACGGGTCTATCAGCTGCACGAGCGGCCATCTGGCCAAATTCCGGCCATGTCACGGCGCCGACATTACAAGGCGATACGATTTTTCCGTCATACTCTCCGGATAGCCCATGAATAAGAATATCACGCGCGATATCTTCCACAGCAACAAGAGCAAGCTTTCGGCGGCGCCAACCTCTTCCGCCCGCCGTAGGTAACATACCTTTGAGAATTAGGTCCATGAACGGCGCCGTCGCTTCGTCACCGGGGCCAAAAACTGCTGGAGCTCTTATGACCGCTAATGCGCCATTAAAACCTGCCTTAAGAGCCTGCTCTCCTTCATATTTGGAGCCCGCGTAATCAGACAAATCAGGCGCGCGGGCCGTTATAGACGATACCAAAACAATGCGAAAAACCCCGGCAGTTTGCGCGGTTTTAGCCAAATTTCTTGCGCCAGTCACATTAACGGCGTCAAATTCCCGCCTCGACTTTGCTTTGATAAGCCCTGCAAGATGTATCACCGCCTCGCAGCCATCGCAAAATACGGCGTCATCCGCGCCTAGGCCTGCCTGATGTATTTCAAGGTTTGGATGGGATAATCCGCCCAATTTTTGAGGTGTCCGCACCATGGCCCGCACGACATATCCCAATTCAAGCGCTTGCCGAATAAGGTGTTGCCCGATAAATCCTGTCGCACCTGTAACGCCAATGCGAGCTTTCGGTTGTGTTGGCAGAGTTGCCACGGGATTAAATTGAGTCAGACTTCACAATTTTCATGGGCGTTTCATCGAGCAGGTCAATAATTTTTCCAGCTTCGAATTTTTCTTTAACCCGAGAACGAGATAGCTTTCCCGATGATGTCACAATCATAGTAGAACGAGGTACAAGCATGAGCTTAACAGGAACTCCAACTTCCAGCCGAATAGCCGCAGTGACAGCACTATAAATTTCATCAAGAAGCACAGCATCACGTGTACGGCATTCAAGAAGCAACATGATTTGTTTCTCATCTCCCGCTCCACCAGACGCGAAAGAACAAGCACGCCCACATCGATGCGGCGCAGCGGCCTGAGCCGCCCACTCTATGTCTTGAGGCCAAATATTGCGGCCATGCCAAAGTATCAAATCTTTAAAGCGTCCTGTTACTACCAGTTGATTATCAAGCCAGTAACCAAGGTCGCCTGTGTTAAGCCAGCCTTCCTCAGAGAAAGACGCTTCTGTTGCTTGTTGATTACGGAAATAACCAGGAGAGACGGATGGACCGCGCAAAAAAACTTGACCGACCATTTTTTCGTCTAACACATTACCGTCAAAATCACGAATTTCAATATCATGTTTAGGCAGTACAGGCCCGCAGGCCACGAATGTACGCTTTTGTTCTACTGGCGTGAGGTCGGTTGCCTCCACAGCTTCGCTTGTGCGTTCATAGCGGTCCATATCAATCGTATGTTTTTTAAGCCCTTGCCCGCGAGGTGCAAAGGTGGCTGCAAGCGTTGTTTCGGCTAGGCCATAGCTAGGAGTGAAAGCGGTTTCTTTAAAACCCATGCTGGCAAAAGTCTCAGAAAACTCAGTTAAAGGCTCAGGCCTAACCATATCACCGCCAATGCCCGCTGCTCTCCAACTCGACAAATCTAGCTCTCTATCCTCTCGCCAACGGCGAACACACAATTCATATCCAAATGTCGGCGAATAAGACAATGTGCTTTTGTGGTCAGAGATAAGTTGCAACCATGTCATAGGTCGGCGCGTAAAGTCACTTGGATTAATATAGTCAACTGTAAGCTGGCTCATCATCGGCGCAATCATAAACCCAATGAGCCCCATATCGTGGTACATAGGAAGCCAGCTTGTCGCGCGGTCATCTTCGGTCATGATCAAACCGCTATGCGTTATCCCCCGACAATTCGAAGAGACTGAAAATTGAGTGCCAAGAATACCCTTTGGGGCGCTTGAGCTACCAGAGGAATATTGAATATAGCACATATCATCTGGACCGTGCGCACGAAGACTATCCCCTTTGGGCAAAGACTTAATATCTTCAAACGTGATAACAGGCACGTTCAAATCGTTAAGAGCGGAAGACATAATGCCTTCCATAGAAGCGGGCGCAAACAAGGCGTGAAAGTCTCCCGTGTCAGCCATGCGCTGGAGTTGGCGTTCATAACTGCCACGTCCGCCAAGCGTTACAGGAAGCGGCAGCGGCGCAGGTACTAAACCTGCATATTGGCAGGCAAAGAAAAGCTCCGCAAATTCTGGTGTAGTCGTCGCCGCGATACCGACGCGGGCATCCTTAGGCGCAAATTGAACGAGGCGCTTAGCTGTTTCGATTGCGCGTTCACGAAGCTCACGATAGGGCAAAGCCGTAACAAGTTCAGCCTTGCCAGAGAAAAAATTAAAACCAGTGTCGCATTGTGCTGCGTAATCTAAACCTTCACATAAAGTCTTAAAATCAGAATGGCGTAACGGTTTGCCGCGTAACGTCGCGGTCGGTTGAAGCGGGGCTAATGTCATCTAAGTGCCTTATTTCCGTAAGGTTCTGAAACTAAAACAGAATCCAGATAGCGAAAGTCGCGTTTAATAGAGAATTAACTCAAAAAGTAAAGCAACTGCAATCAGTCAGATGACAAAAAACTTCACGTCCTGATACAGTTTGTAACGCTTCCACCACAGTTTTGTGAAGCGATAACAGGATTTTTCATCGCCGCTAGACGTGAATGGAATGAAATCAATGATCTTAGCGTGTCAAAGCAAGGCTCTTACTCTTAGCGAAAAATATCCACTTTAGTTTGTCGCAATTAGCCCAACATTGGCCATCAAAGTACTGATACTAAGCTTAACGATGCGCTGCTAATATGCGCGACAAAGCCATAGTTTCTGCAACTTTATCTAAGTTTGTACGTGTTTTTTCACTCTCGTTGATGACATCTCTCAGCGTTTTCACCAACCCCGTTAGTTTACTGTCTACCCATCCTATATCATAGGTACCTGACAACTCTGACGCGACATTTATGATTCCGCCTCCATTCACAACATAGTCCGGGCAATAAAGAACATTTCGCTTCAGCAATGCGTCTGCCACGTCCGCAGTTGCGAGCTGATTATTGGCTGCACCACAAATAATTTTTACCTTTAGTCGATTAATTGTGTTGAAATTTATCGCTCCGCCAAGCGCACAGGGCGCGAAAACGTCAGTTTCTACATCGTAAATATCATTTAAACCGACAACCTTTGCGCCAAGCTCCGTTTTAGCCCGTGTTAAAACATCCAAATTCATATCAGTAACAGTGAGTTTTGCCCCTGCATCATATAAATGCTGTGCAAGTGCATAACCGACATGTCCAAGCCCTTGAATAGACACATGAGTTCCAGCTAGTGTTTGTTTTCCTAACTTGTGCTGTACGGCGTACTTTAAGCATCTAAATACGCCATCGGCCGTGATGGGAGATGGGTCACCTGATGCAGCTTCGCCCTCGTCCAGCCCTGCAACAAATGGTGTATGCGCGCGAATGACCTGCATATCCTGAGGAGACACACCAACATCCTCTGCTGTATAGTAAGCCCCGCCAATACGGTTAAGCCCGCGCCCGTAAGCCGCAAACAAGGCTTCTCTATCAAAGTCTCCGTCTGGCCGTAGAATTACTCCCTTCCCGCCGCCATGCGGTATGTTCGCCATAGCGTTCTTAAGACTCATTGCACGTGACAACCGAAGGGCATCCGTAATTCCATCAGTTGATGACGCATATTTCCAAAGACGCGTTCCGCCAGCAGCAGGGCCTAAAGCGGTCGAATGCACGGCGACGATACCCCAAAGCCCCGCGGCCTCATCGCGCATCAACGTTATGCTTTCGTGGTTATCAAAATCTGGGTGTTCAAAAAGGGACGTCATAAAATTTGCCCTGCCGTTTTAAGTCCACTAGCGCTCGCCATCAGCGTCCCCATGGCTAGAGTGCCACCCGTGCCGTCGCCTACGCCAATGCCGGCGTCAAGGAGTGGTTTAAGACCAAGACGATCAAGCAAAGCTCCGTGAGCTGGCTCTGCACTGAGATGCCCAGCATAACAATGCGCAAGCGAACCGCTTGAGATTTCGTGCAGTACAGCGGCAGCCGCACAAACCACATAACCGTCGAGTATAACAGGAATAGACTGATGCCTTGCTGCAATCAAAGCTCCGACCATGCCAGCGATATCGCGCCCACCAAAACATCGTAAAACATGCAGCGGGTCTGACAATTGTGCTTTATGAAGTGCCGTCGCTTCTTCTACAGCAGTAATACGGGTTTTCGCCGTTGCGCCGCTGCCGCCCGCCCAATAAACGGCATTTCCGCCGAAAAGACCGTGGGCAATAGCCGCCGCCGCCGTCGCCGAACCGAAACCCGCGTTTCCCAATACTATAAGATCCGCACCTTCCGCGACAACCTCCATACCAAAGGCAATTGCCGCAGCGCAATCATGCTCTGAAAGAGACGCTTCTTTTGTCATATCGGCACTCGGATATTCAATGCCCATTTCATAGACTTTAAACGCGGCGCCAAATGCGGCGACCATACCCCGAACGCCCGCGGCGCCTTTAGTTACGCCTGCAACGCGCATTTGGGCGCCTTTAACGGGGTCTTCTCCAATAACAGATTTAGCTACGCCGTGTGAACCAGCAAATACGGCCACGAGGGGACGGTCAATAGAAGGGTCAGCACGTCCCTGCCAGCCAGCTAACCATGACAGGGCATTGGAATATTGCCCAAAGGGCTTCAGATCAGGCACATAGCCCTGCATCTGCGTTTGCACAGCCTCTATCGCATCACTCTTTGGCTCAGGCATGGTGTTAATCAAATGCCTGATATCTTCAAATGGTGTGCTGTCGACGGTCATTCCGTTCATGACGATTCTCTTTCTTTACTTAAGCTTGACGGTAGATTGTGTGCTCTGCAATGCCAATAACGATACATCATAAACTCGTGTTTCGTTTGAACAATCTGTAGGCAGTCTAGTTTTCGTTTACCATGGCTCTTTATATTACTGAAACTTTGTTTTGGTATGCGGGGGTGTGATTCAGGATGTAACAAAATCAGTAGCGGGACTTCTAGTCAGCGGGCTACTAACCTTCATGGTCGTTGAAAACCGTCAGTCGGTTTATGACGCAATAGGATTAACGCCGACAGAAACGTCGGCTCCGGTGGAAACCATTAATGTGGTAGCCCCTTCCTCAAAGGTAAGATCAAAATCAACTGGTGGCAGTATTACACTTAAAAAAAATCCGCGAGACGGACAATTTTGGGCAGACTCACGCATAAACAATAAGAAAGTAACGCTACTCGTTGATACTGGCGCGAGTGCAGTCGCCCTGACACCTGAAGACGCTAAACGTGCAGGGGTGCGGATAAGGTCATTAGATTATAATATTCCCGTTAACACCGCGGGCGGACAAGTAATGGCAGCTCGCACAACGCTAAAGTCTATAAAAGTGGGGCCAATTAAAGTCAAAGATGTGGCTGCATTCGTTATCCCAGAGGGTTTGCATGTTTCACTACTGGGAATGACTTATCTTGGCGAAGTCCGTAAAATTGAAGTCTCACCCGACAAAATGGTGCTTAAAAACTAGCCGCTCATAACTTTTCGCGCCATGTTTAGCGCAATAAACATCAGACTTATTCCGAATATGATTTTCAGTTTTCTCTGACTTAATTTATGTGCCAGTGTTGCGCCTATAGGTATTGTAAAGAATGCCAGAGTTGCTACAGCGATAAACCCAAAGATATTGACATATCCTATTGAAAAAACAGGCCTTCCTGAAACACTCCACCCTGAAATTACAAACCCTATTGTTGCGGGTACGGCTATGGCGAAACCAAAACCTGACGCAGTGGCAACTGCGCGGTGAATAGGAATACCGCATATCGCCATAAGCGGTACTGTGAAACTACCGCCGCCAATGCCCATAAGTGAGGAGAGACCGCCAACAGCTCCGCCTACGATGGACCGCGCCGTACCTCCCGGCACACTATTTCGCAAACGCCAATCGGGACGACCAAAAATAAACTGCAAAGATATAAGCGCAGCAACGACTGCGAATATTATGGTCAGGTTTTTCCCTGATAGCCTAGGCGCAATCCAAACGGCGGCCAAAAACGAACCCATACCTATCCAAAGCGCGTAACTTTGTAGCGGGTTTTCGGGCCACAGCAAATCCCACTCAACAGCCCCGTGAGCATGATGGCTTTTTACTGACCTAATAGAGTTCACAATAATTACCGCTGCGGAAGTGGCTACAGCGCAGTGTATAACGATGTCTTGGGAATAACCTAGGCTAGAAAATGCGAAGAATAAGGCCGGCACCATAACGGCGCCGCCGCCAATCCCAAATAAACCAGCCGCGAATCCTGCTAAACCTCCAACTGCCAAGAGTGTGGCCGCCAGATAAAATAAATCTGGCGAAAGCTCCATCAAATCAGGCCGCCAAGTGGGCTTGACGGATCAGCATACATTTTACGCGGCATACGCCCCGCAAGATAGGCATCTCGGCCAGCCATAACTGCATGTTTCATAGCGCGCGCCATCAGAATAGGGTCTTTTGCACCTGCAATCGCTGTATTCATCAATACACCATCACAGCCAAGTTCCATGGCGACAGTAGCGTCGCTTGCCGTACCGACGCCCGCATCAACAATAACAGGCACGTTAGTTTGCTCAACAATCAAGCGAATATTAACGGGGTTTTGAATTCCCAGCCCGGAGCCGATTGGCGCACCAAGTGGCATAATTGCACAGCATCCGATATCTTCAAGTTTTCGTGCAAATACGGGGTCATCTGAACAGTAGACCATAACCTCAAAACCCTCACTAATAAGCATTTTAGCTGCGCGCAGGGTCTCTTCCATATCAGGATATAAGTGCTTTGGGTCAGAGAGAACTTCAAGCTTCACGAGATCCCACCCCCCTGCTTCACGGGCAAGACGCAGTGTTCTGACGGCATCCTCACCGGTAAAACATCCTGCCGTATTGGGTAGGTAAGTTACTTTTTCCGGATCAATGAAGTCTACGAGCATTGGCTGTTTCGGATCACTTATGTTCACACGGCGCACGGCCACCGTCACCATATCAGCACCTGAAGCCTCAAGCGCCGCCGCGTTTTCCGCATAGTCTTTATATTTACCCGTCCCAATAATCAGTCGAGAATTGAACGTACGTCCTGCAACAATGAGTTTGTCTGATGACATTAGCCACCTCCGATAAAATGAATGATTTCTAGCTTATCGCCGTCAGATAGTTTTGTAATCTCAAAGGTCGATTTTGGGACAATTTCGAGGTTTCGTTCCATAGCAATTTTCTTAGGCGGCAGAAAAAGGTGAGCAAGTAAATCTGCAACTGTTAAGTCGTCTGGTAAGTCAAAATGCTCCTCGCCATTTATTGTAAGATTCACACTCTAACTTTCTTCTCAATAAGCTGTTGTCGCATTAGGCTTAGGTCGCTACCATATTGGACAACAACGGATTCTACGATGTCTAAGCCTATCTATATTCTTAACGGTCCAAATCTCAACCTTTTAGGACAGAGAGAGCCAGAAATTTATGGTCACCAGACAATAGCTGATATTGAACACGACTGCCGCGCCCTTGCCAAAACGTCTGGATATAGTGTCGAATTTCGCCAATCTAACATTGAAGGTGAAATAGTCGACCATATCCAAGAGGCTGGTAATAAGAGCGCAGGACTGATTATCAATCCTGCTGCCTATACGCATACATCCGTGGCAATTCACGACGCGCTTAAAGGCATCACCGTACCTTCCATCGAAGTACATTTGTCCCAACCGGCTAAACGCGAGAGTTTTCGCCGCAGATCATACGTATCCGAAGCAGTTACAGGAACAATTTCAGGATTTGGCGCACAGTCGTATAATTTGGGTCTTCAAGCTCTTATAAATTTACTAAAACCCTAAATCTGTTAAACAGAGAGAATTGCGTCTTTAGGCGCGAGCAGAATATTTAAAAGAAGAGAGACACATGGCGACCAAACCAACATCCTCACGCGCGAAAGCCGCTTCAAAATCAAATAGTGAAACTAATCTTGTAAAAGAACTCGCTGACATTCTCAACTCTACTGACCTTTCAGAAATCGAGATGAAAAAGGGTGATCTTAAAATCCGTGTCTCTAAACATGTCGGCGGTACGGTTATGCAAACTATGGCCGCCGCCGCGCCTTTAGCTTCCCCCGCACCAACCCCTGCCGCGCCCTCACCTGTTGCCGTCGCGCCTGCAACGAAGGCTGATGCTAGTGCCCACCCAGGTGCCGTAAAGTCCCCCATGGTCGGAACGGCTTATGTTCGACCTAGCCCAGATGCGGACGCATTTGTAAAAATTGGCGATAAAGTCAAAGAAGGTGATACGGTTTTGCTCGTGGAAGCTATGAAGACATTCAACCCGATTACAGCACCAAAATCTGGCAAAATTGAAGAGCTACTCGTCGATGATGCTCAACCCGTCGAATTCGGCGAAACTCTGTTTATCATCGTCTAATGTTCAAAAAAGTTCTTATCGCTAATCGTGGCGAAATCGCGCTTCGTATTCACCGTGCCTGTAAAGAGATGGGTATCAACACAGTCGCTATTTATTCTGAGGCTGACCGCGAAGCTATGCACGTCAAACTCGCCGACGAATCCGTCTGTATTGGCCCTGCAAGCTCAGCAAATAGTTATCTTAATATCCCAGCCATTATATCGGCTTGCGAAATTACAGACGCAGACGCCGTTCACCCAGGTTATGGTTTTTTATCTGAAAATGCCCGTTTTGCTGAAATCGTCGAAGCCCATGGCATGGCTTTTATTGGACCGACAGCGGAGCACATTCGTATTATGGGCGATAAAATCACGGCTAAACAGACTGTGGCCGATGCAGGCATTCCCGTCGTGCCAGGTTCCGACGGCGGCGTAGAAACACTTGAAGACGCCCGCGAAGTCGCGAAAAAAGTCGGTTTTCCTCTTTTGGTAAAAGCCGCAGCAGGCGGCGGCGGCAGGGGCATGCGCCTTGCCGAAACACCCGATAAACTCGACGAAGCTCTCATGGGCGCGCAGCAAGAAGCGTTAGCCGCTTTTGGCGACGGTGCGGTTTATCTTGAACGCTATCTCACAGGCCCGCGCCATATTGAAATTCAAGTCATAGCGGATACACATGGCAATGTGGTTCATCTCGGAGAGCGCGATTGTTCTTTACAGCGTCGAAACCAGAAAATTCTTGAAGAAGCCCCTTCACCGACCCTGACCGCTAAGCAGCGCACCAAAATTGGGACAATCGTAGCTAAGGCGATTAAGAAAATCGGCTATCGCGGCGCAGGAACAATCGAATTTCTTTATGAAAAAGGTGAGTTTTTCTTTATTGAAATGAATACGCGGCTGCAAGTTGAACATCCCGTGACCGAAGAAATTACAGGCATCGATTTGGTTCGCGAACAAATCCGTATTGCAGATGGTCAGAAGCTCTCATTCACACAGAAGGAAATCACCTTTACAGGTCACGCGATTGAATGCCGTATCAATGCCGAACACCATGCGACCTTCGCGCCTTCACCGGGTAAAGTCGTTGATTATCATCCACCGGGCGGCATGAAAGTGCGTATGGATAGCGCGCTTTATGCGGGATATTCAATCCCGCCGCATTACGACAGCCTGATTGGAAAACTCATAGTTCATGGTAAAACACGTGAAGGCGCAATTTTGCGTCTGCGCCGTGCTCTTGGCGAAACCGTCATCACAGGTGTGAATACGACACTCCCTTTATTTGAAAGTCTTCTTGAAGACGCAGAGTTTAAAGAAGGTGATTACAATATTCATTGGTTAGAGAAATGGCTCGCAAAAAGAGCGGCTGAAAAACCAACGAGCTAAAGCCGTTTGTACATTTCAAAACGCTCAAATTTTGCCCCGTTAAATGAAACTGACTCTCGTTTAATAACCTCATAACCCATTGTTAGAAATGCGGGATGAGCCATTAAACTCGCATGTGTGGATAAGGCCTTAAACCGCAATGCTTTTGCTTGAGTTTCTATTTGGCTATAGAGGCGGCGAAACAATCCCTGCCCGCGAGCCGCAAGTAAAATGTAGGCAAAATCAACATAGCCTTCATCACCATCCGGCTTTAAAGACATAAAACCGACAATCTCATCATCACTGTTTTGCGCCATGAGAATATGCTGTGCCTTAAGCCGCTCATTCCACTCTCGGCCCTCACGGGGCTTTGGCATCCAAGCACTGCGCTGAAGCTCAGTATAAGGACTATCGCCTGATCGAACCGCCTCAAACATAATTTCGCCAAGCCGCGTATACTTATCAGAGCTGGCAATTTTTATTAAAAATTCTGACACTTAATCACTGGCATTTAAAACGCGCTTTAATATCGCGTCTAGCTTGGCAAGCGTTTTTGGATCTCGCGCTTCGGGCGAAGTTATCAAAGCGGCATCTAGATTAGTCTCAATGCCCTGCTCCGTTGGCGTTCTCGGCGTTTGGGAGAGAACTTTTATAATCTCTCGCACAGTGCCTTTAGCCGTGTCAGCATTTTTCATAAGTGTCGCAATCACCGCCGCGACATCAACATTACCATGAGTCGGATGCCAGCAATCAAAGTCAGTGACCATAGCAACCGTTGCATACGGCAGCTCTGCCTCCCGTGCCAGTTTGGCTTCGGGCATGTTCGTCATACCGATCACGTCACACTTCCAACTACGGTACATCTCGCTCTCAGCTCGAGTTGAAAATTGCGGACCTTCCATGGCTAAATAGGTGCCGCCTCTATGAACATTTGCTCCGGCTATTTCAGCTGCATCGCCCGCTAAGCGCGAAAGCCGTTCACAGATTGGATCTGCAACAGAAACATGCGCCACCATACCCTCACCAAAGAACGACTTTTCACGGGCGAATGTCCGGTCGATAAATTGATCCACAAGCACGAAATCACCTGGAGCATATTGTTCTTGCAACGACCCTACGGCCGATAATGATAAAAGGTCTGTGCAGCCTGCACGCTTTAGTGCATCAATATTAGCTCTGTAATTTACAGACGTCGGACTGTGTTTATGACCACGTCCATGACGCGGTAGAAACCTAAGATTCACTCCATCAAGTTCAGCAAACAAAATAGAGTCGGATGGTGTCCCCCACGGCGTATCAATCTCTATCCATTCTGCGTTTTCCAGTCCTTCGATATCGTAAAGACCTGAGCCACCAAGAATGCCGAGTGTCCAACCGTTATCTGTCATAATAAGTCCTGTTAGCTTTTATTTTGTCCTACTTAGGGCATAAAAAAACCCCCGTCTATGACGAGGGTTTTCACAATAATTTGTGCAGATTAGTGCTTCACGTTTTTCCAAACGCGCTGATATGAAAACCACATCAATACGGATAGAATTAGAAGATATAACATTGTTGCAAAACCAGCTTGCTTACGTTGTTCCATTTTTGGGTCAGATGACCATGCTAGAAACTCTGTAACATCCGCGGCCATTTGCTCAACCGTTGCCTCAGGCGCAGGAATCGTTTTCACCTCACCATGATCATTCACTTCAATCGGCGCGTATTCTACAAGACCATCAGAAAGCGGATTCGCCATAGCAATTTTACCGCCGTCCATAACTGGGTTGTAATAAAGACCAGGGGTTAACTCCACATCGTCTGGTTTCTTGGCATCATAGGCAATCAGGAGGTTGTAAAGATAATCCGCCCCACCGTTTCGTGCCGCGACAATCGTAGATAAATCCGGCGGAAGCGCGCCACTATTCGAAGCCCGCGCAGCGGCTGGATTTGGAAAAATAGGAGGGAATTTGTCCGCTGTAATGGCTGGACGTTCAATCACATCACCCGTATCCCCATCAACATCTTCCACAGACCAATCAGCCGCAAACGCCTTGATATAAGGATTCTCATTCGGATTTGGATAATCAGCATTTTCGAACGGTGCACCTTTATCACCAAGGTGACGGAACGCAAGCTGTTCTAAAGCATGACAGCTCGAACAAACCTCACGATAGACTTGGTACCCGCGCTGAGCGGCGGCGCGATCATAGGTACCTGTAATGCCTTTAAAGTGCCAATGCTTATGCACCATTTCGTAATCGCCCGTTCCGCCCCCTGCAGCAGATGCCATCGTCGTGGCGCCAAGAGTTAAGCCTGCTAACGAAACGCCGCCAACGAGCAAAAGTGTAAGTGTTTTTGAAAAAGCCATTATCTCTTTCCTATTCGGCAGGCGCTGCCGCGCCGTGACTTCCGCCGAGGACGGCTTTGGTGATCGATTCAGGACGTTCTTTCGGTTTCTCCATCAAGCCAAGTAGAGGTAATATGATGAGGAAGAAAGCGAAGTAATAAAAAGTTGAGATTTGTGACAAGCGATAAAAACTCAAACCAACTTTCTCTCCAGCGTCATTCGTTCCGAAAGCAAATGCGATATTATCGGGTGATTCAGCTCCGCACCATCCGAGGATAAAACACATAATCAAGAAGACGATAAAGAAACCACGTGCAACAGGACGGAAGCGCATAGACCGAACCTTAGACGTGTCAAGCCATGGCAATACGAACAGAACCGCAATCGCGCCTACCATCAAGAGAATACCCGCAAGCTTATCCGGCACAGCGCGCAAAATGGCGTAAAACGGTAAGAAATACCACTCCGGCACAATATGCGGCGGCGTCTTCAAAGCGTCGGCACGAATGTAGTTATCAGCGTGCCCAAGCGCATCTGGTTGATAAAAGATAAAGAAAGCAAAGATAAGGAAAAATACGCAAAGCGCAAAGCCGTCTTTTACCGTATAAAACGGGTGAAAAGATAACGTATCCTCTTTCGTCTTAGGCGTAATGCCAATCGGATTATTTTGACCTGCGTGATGCAAAGCCCAAACGTGCAGCCCGACAAGCGCAGCAATCACGAAAGGCAGCAGATAGTGCAGCGCAAAGAAGCGGTTTAGCGTCGCATTATCAACAGCATAACCACCAAGGAGCCATTGTTGTAGACTCTCGCCGACAACCGGTACAGCGCCGAAGAAACCTGTAATCACGGTTGCGCCCCAGAAAGACATCTGGCCCCATGGTAATGTGTAGCCGAGGAACCCTGTCGCCATCATTATAAGATAAATTAGGCACCCAATAATCCAGAGAAGTTCACGCGGCGCCTTGTAAGACCCATAATAGAGCCCTCGCAGCATGTGCACATACACGGCTAAGAAAAACATTGATGCACCAACGGCATGCATAGGCTGCAAAAGCCAACCATATGGTACATCGCGTTTAATACGCTGAACTGAGTCAAACGCATAATCGACGTGCGGCACATAATGCATCGCCAAAATAATACCCGTTATAATTTGGCTGACGAGGCAAAGCGCCAAAATACCGCCAAATGTCCACCAGTAATTTAAATTACGCGGACTTGGGAATGTCATAAAATCAGCGCCCATACGGATAATCGGCAAACGCTGATCCATCCACTTTGTGGCTGCATATTTCGGTTCGTATGTTGAAGGATGTCCGCTCATAATTAACCTACCTTGATCACGGTGTCAGAGATATACTCATAAGGCGGTATCTCCATGTTCGAAGGCGCGGGGCCTTTGCGGATACGGCCCGCCGTATCATAATGCGAGCCATGGCATGGGCAGTACCAACCATCAAAATCACCCGCTTCTCCAACAGGTACACAGCCAAAGTGCGTACACACACCAATCATCACAAGAAATCTTGGATCTAGCTTTCCTTGTTGATTAGGAATCAGACGTTCATCATCCGATTCAGGGTCTGGGCAATCTGAGAGATCTGCTTCAACGGCGTCTTTGATTTCCTTGGGCGTACGGTGTCGCACAAAAACAGGCTTGCCGCGCCAAAGCATTTTGAGCTGCTGACCTTCAGCAACATTTGCGAGACTAATCTCGATGGAACCTGCTGCAAGCGTGTCCGCTGCCTTACCCATTTGCGCGACGAATGGCCAAGCGAGGGATAATCCTCCAGCCGCTGCAGCCGCGCCAGTTGCGAGGTAAATAAAATCTCGCTTACCTTCGTCTTCGACGTGGTCGGCATCTTTATTGAGCGTTTCGGACATGATAGTCCCTTCTAAAATTATATTTCGAGTCTCTTGGCGGCTCTTTAGCGCAATTCGCCCTTCAAATGCCAGAGCAAAGTCGCGTCAGAACGCCGCAATTTTTGGGTAATTGACACGCCATATAGACGCAGCCATAGCCAAACTATGGAAGTTATCCTTTACCAGCCCGATATTGCAGGAAATCTTGGCTCTGCCATGCGAAGCTGCGCCTGTTTCGGCACGCCCTTATCTGTCATTGAACCCTGCGGTTTTCCGCTTACTGCCAAGGCTTTACGCCGAACTGCAATGGATTACGGCGCGCCTGAAAATATTACTCGCCACACAAGCTGGGACAGCTTTCAAACTCAACCGACCACGGGCCGACTCGTTTTGTTCACGACAAAAGGCGCGACATCCTTACCTGATTTCAATTTTAAGCCAACAGACCGCCTACTCTTCGGACGTGAGAGCGCCGGTGCACCTGAAAAGGTTCACGCGGCAGCCGATGCGCGCGTCATTATACCCATCGCCGAAGGCGCGCGGTCATTTAATCTATCTATAAGTGTTGGTATCGCCTTGTTTGAAGCCTTGCGCCAAACAGGTGGATTGCCTACATCCACAAGTCTATGACTGACCCATTTGCCGACAAAAAACAGCGTGCTAGCGTATGGTTCAAAACGCTTCGTAATGAAATTTGCGCAGAGTTTGAAGCCATTGAACAAGATGCTCCGGATAATCTCTACCCCGGTCAGGCAGGTAAGTTTGTCTTTGAGGACTGGCAGCGCAAAGTCAAAAATGGCGGCGGCGGAACGGGCGGTATGATGCGCGGCCGCGTGTTTGAAAAATGTGGCGTGCATATCTCTGTTGTCAAAGGTGAGTTCACGCCTGAAATGCAAGCCCGCCAACCCGGCGCAGATAAAGATCCGCGTTTTTGGGCGGCAGGTATTAGCCTGATTGCTCATATGACTAATCCCCATATTCCTTGTGTGCACATGAACACACGTTATATCGTGACGACGCAGGATTGGTTTGGCGGCGGAGCGGACTTAACACCAACGCAATCTAAGGACCGTAAACAAGACCGCGGCGATTCAAAATTTTTTCATGCCGCAATGAAAGAGACTTGCGAGCGCCACCTCGTTGCGGACTACCCGCGCTATAAAAAGTGGTGCGATGAATATTTTCACCTCCACCATAGAGACGAGCCGCGCGGCATTGGCGGTATATTCTACGATCGTCATAATAGCGGAGATTGGGACGCAGACTTCGCCTTCACCCAAGATGTAGGCCTTAGTTTCAAAGAGGCTTACTCAAAAATCGTACGTTGCCGTATGTTAGAGCCGTGGATAGAAGCTGACCGCGAAGAACAGCTCATTCAACGCGGACGATATGTAGAGTTCAATTTGCTCCATGACCGCGGTACGACATTTGGACTAAAAACGGGCGGTAATGTGAAAACAATATTGTCCAGTATGCCACCTGTGGTGAAGTGGCCTTAGTACTTACTCCGACTCAACAATCGTTTTTAACCTCTCAAGCGCGGCATCAAACTCTGCGCCTAAAGCCTTTTCCATACCGCCTTTTCTAAGGCGTTCGATATAAGGAAAGCCGCCGAGTTCGCGTTCAAACTGGATATAAATAAGCGTGCCGTCATCCATTGGTGATAGCGCGTATGTAGCTGAGGCCGGAACGCCGTTCAGCAAGAGCGCCGACTGGACGAACTCGAGGGGTTGGGCGGCGATGATTTCTTGGCTACTAATTTCAGACACATCATCAGCTGTTTCGCCTCTTGCACGCCAAATCACTGTTGCGCCGACCCCGTAATCAACTGCACCAAAGATATAATCCGCATCAGGGTCGCGTGCATACCACGGCGACCACCGATTAAACGCTTCTAAATCTTCGAGATATTCGAACACTTCTTCAGGATAAGCCTCGACTTGCAAGCTGCGCTCGACGGTTAAATTGGGAGAAACAAAATAACCCCAAATCACCAAAGTTGCGAAGGCGAGAAAAATCAGGCCTATAATTCTGAAAAACCATTTCATTAGATTAGTTTCGTAGCTATTTTTGATTCTCGCAAGCTCATCCGTTTAAATCACATTCGTGTATAGGGGCTTGCCGCTATCATCTAGGCTTGTCATAGAGGGGCGGATTAATAGGCCTTAAATGGAGACACTATGCTACAACAAACTCAAGAAGGTTTGAGAGATGACTTTATTAGCGGGCTGGCAGGCTCAGCCATGCAAGGTCTCTCCATTCTCGGTTCTTTATTCTTATTCGCTGTAGGCACGATCGTAGCTGGATCTATTATTCTTTTCATTTTAGATGTTAACCAAACCAAAGATGCTGTGCGGCGGAACTATCCTGTCCTTGGACGTTTTCGGGGCATATTCTCAAAATTAGGAGAATTTTTCCGACAGTATTTTTTCGCGATGGACCGCGAGGAAATGCCGTTTAACCGCGCAGAACGTGACTACATCAATGACATTGCTGAAGACGGGCATGAGACCGTACCTTTCGGCTCAACTAAAGTCCTGTCAACAGGGGCTTCAATATTTGCGAACGGTATGTTCCCGAAGCTAGAGGGTGAGCATAGTCCGCAGAAACCTTTCGTTATTGGCCCTAATACTCGTCATCCTTATGAACCTAATAGCTTTTTTAACATCTCGGCCATGAGCTATGGCTCTCTGTCTAAACCTGCTGTTGAAGCCCTATCTCACGGCGCCCAGATGAGCGGCTGCTGGCTCAATACAGGCGAAGGCGGGCTTTCACCTTATCACCTCGAAGGACAATGTGATATTGTTTTTCAGCTTGGCACAGCTAAATTTGGGGTACGAAATGATGATGCGACACTCAATGTCGGAAAACTCAAAAAACTTGCTGAGAACCCTGAAGTCAAAATGATTGAGATTAAAATTAGCCAAGGTGCAAAACCAGGCAAGGGCGGAATTCTACCCGGAAGTAAAGTCACAGCAGAAATCGCTAAAATTCGCGGCATTAAAGAAGGTGAGGACGCTATCTCTCCAAATCGGCACGTCGACGCGTCTGATCCAAAAAGTTTGCTAGACCTCATTCATACTGTGCGCGAAACGTCTGGACGACCCGTAGGCATCAAATTTGTTGTCGGAAATATTGCGCCTGTCAAAGAACTCTTTGACGAAATTAAGTCTCGCGGCATTGAACATGCGCCTGACTTTATTACGCTCGACGGCGGTGACGGCGGAACTGGCGCAGCACCCCTCCCCCTCATGGATAATATGGGTATGACCATACGCGACAGCTTACCAATAGTGTCCGACTTGCTCGTTGATTATGGCCTGCGTGAGCGCATAACGGTTATCGCAAGTGGAAAGCTTGTTACGCCCGCTGAAATTGCTTGGGCGTTTTGCGCGGGTGCTGATTTCGTAAACTCCGCGCGTGGTTTCATGTTCGCGTTGGGCTGCATTCAAGCGCTTAAATGCGATCAGAACACCTGCCCGACAGGAATTACAACCCATGACAAACGTCTTCAGCATGGTCTCGACCCAACAAACAAGGCGGTTCGCGTCATGCGCTACGCTCAGGCAATTCGTAAAGAGGTGGAGATGATTGCTCATAGCTGCGGCGTAGATCACCCGCGTCTGCTTACCCGTGATCATGTGATGATTGTTCAGGCTGATGGACATCCTATATCTCTATCAGAGGTTTGGGAGCACCAAAGGGCATAGCTATGGCATTTTACCCTGACGAACGGCTCTGCATTATCATTGATGGTGCCAATCTTTATTCTACGCTTAAAATGCTAGATTTTGAGATTGATTACGGAAAGTTACTCGAACTTTTTCAAGGTAAAGGCCGTTTGCAGCGTGCCTATTATTATACGGCTATAATCGAGGACGAGGACTTCTCTCCGATAAAACCGCTTGTCGATTGGCTAGATTACAATGGCTATCACGTCGTCACCAAGCCAGCCAAACAGTATAAAGACCGCGATGGACGTCAAAAAACTAAAGGCAATATGGACATGGAAATGGCCATAGACATGGTCGAACTCGCGCCACATATAGACCATTTTTTGCTATTCACGGGTGATGGGGATTTCAAGCCCGTTGTTGAGTATGTCCAAAAACAAGGTTGCCGCGTTACCGTTGTATCCTCTATGATCAATAAACCTGCTATGCTCGCTGATGAACTGCGCCGCCAAGCCGATGCTTTCATTGAACTTGCGAATTTAGATAAATTGATTGGCCGCCCGAAATCGGACAGCTAATCCAATGACGTTTAAAGAGCCGCCTCGCGACTGTGACAGGTGCCCGCGTTTGCGGAATTTTCTCTTGGAGTTGCGCGAGACTTACCCCGACTATTACAACGCTCCAGTACCAAGCTTTGGTGACCCAAACCCAGAACTGCTAATTATAGGCCTCGCGCCTGGCATGCACGGCGCCAACCAAACCGGCCGTCCATTTACAGGTGATTGGGCGGGTGATTTACTGTACTCAGCGATAAGTAAATACGGCTTTTCTAGAGGCACATATGGCGCAACAGCGGACGATGGCTTGAAGCTAAAAGGCGCAATGATTACCAATGCCGTGCGCTGCTTGCCGCCGCAAAACAAACCAGTCGGGGCTGAGTGCAATAATTGCCGCCCCTTTCTGACCGATCAAATCAACGGGCTGCCTAGTCTGAGCACCCTGCTTTGTCTTGGAAAAATCAGCCACGACAACACGCTGCGAGCTCTAGGGCTAAGACTAAAAGACTATCCATTCGGCCACGGCGTGAAATATGAAGTTGCGTCAGGCCTGACGCTATTCTCAAGCTATCATTGCTCACGATACAATACGAACACGAAGCGCCTCACCGAAGAGATGTTCTTTCAGGTTTTTTCTGATATACGCACGCATTTAAAATCCGCGTAAGCTAACCTCGTTCGCGAAGAATGCGCGCTTTTTGCTTTTGCCAATCACGCTTTTTCTGTGTTTCCCGCTTATCTATATTGCTCTTACCCATACCAATACCTAGCAATAACTTGATAAAACCCTTCTCATTGAAATAAAGCTTAAGAGGCACAAGCGTGCGTCCCTTCCTTTGGATATCACCCATAAGGCGATTAATTTCGCGGCGCTTCATAAGAAGCTTTCTTGGCCGCGTTGGCAGGTGATTAAATTGACTGGCAGGCGCGTATATCGGAAAATCGGCATTAATCAGCATCGCCTCAGTGCCTTCAATTGTGGCATAGCTTTCCGCGATATTAGCACGACCAAGACGCAGCGCCTTGACCTCTGTACCAACAAGAACAATTCCAGCCTCAAACGTATCTTCGATTGCGTAATCAAAACGCCCGCGCCTGTTCTCAGCGATTAACTTGCCCAGTGTTTCGGACTTCTTCTTTTTGGCCATGACTAACAATCAACACCAGCCCGCGTCATCGCGCGACGAACAGCCTCTTTCGTTCCATCCGAACACGACGTAATTGGTAAACGCACATCATCAGACAT
>CAZFWZ010000024.1:0-20164 GCA_964522765.1 uncultured Caulobacterales bacterium
ACGCGAGCGGAAACGAAGTTCGTTACAATCCTGCACTAACAGGAACATTCTCTGCTGAAGTCGCCCTTGATAGTCTAATCAATGTAGATTCCTTCATCAGAGCTGACGTTAATTATACAGGAGAATTCTTTATCGATAACTTCGAGTTCAATGAGGTTGACGCAGCTGCGCGGATAAACTTACGCGCTGGAGCCCAAATTAACGATACCTTTGGGGTGGAAATATTTGGTACGAATATAACGGATGATCTAACGCCAACAACACAAGGCGGTACGACATTTACAGCCTTCGGCAGCCAAAACTCACGTCGCTTCTTTGCCCAGGCGCCACGCGGTGCAGAATATGGGATCAAAGGAATCGTAACTTTCTAAAGACTGAACTTAAAGCGACATAAATATATATAAGCCTCCCAATTTTTTGGGAGGCTTTTTCATATGGGTAAGCGTTCAAATGATTGCTAGATCAAAATTCACAGATTGAACTGAATAGCCTAGGCGTTTATTAGCCAACGGGTCAAAGCTGAAGTATTAGTACATCCAGCTAAGGCTAATACAAAACACAAAAGTACTCGATTAAGGCTTGTATATCCAGTTAGTTTTCGGTCTTTGAAAGAACTCTAACAATGAAATGACTATGAACAAGCTCTCGTCATGTGTACGTAAAAGTTTATTGAATAGCATAGCTTTCTCTTAGGCAGTTAACCATCGAGGATTCCATAACATAGTTTTTGCCAAGATCATCATCACTACACGCCGACATTAGTTTAGCTTGACGGGATTTTTGAACACCCTTGGACTTTGCTTCCATCAGTTTTTTGTTTTGGCTGGTGTGCTTAAGAATAAACTTCTCACATATGCCGCGTCTCTGGCGGTCATATAGATCAAGCAAATCGTTACGGTCTTTACCATTATTGATAATATCAACGAGCTTTGCAGCTAGGTTTATACCGTCATGCACTCCGCCATTCATACCCATACCACCAAGAGGGTTATTTACATGCGCTGCATCACCGGCAAGTAAGACGCGGTCTCGAGGACGGTAAGTTTCCGCGACACGCTGATGAACGCGGTAGAGAGTACGATGAAGAATCTCAAAATCTCCATCATTCTCAGCTAAACGGTGCAAACGATCTTGAATAAATTCATCCGACAGAAATAGTTCATCGCTTCCATCAACAGGCGTTGGAATCAAAACACGCCAAAAATCAACAGTTGCCAATAGAACGCACCATTCATCGGGGTCGGATACATAATTCACTAATGATAGGTCTTCAAAATAATTCTCGAACCGGTAGCTTGTACTCGCAACGAGGAATAACTCAGGATAGGTCAAACCTTTAAACCGGACACCAGAGGCTTGCCGTACAACGCTATTAGCCCCATCCGTCCCAACTAAGTATGATCCATCAATAAGTTCTTCTCCACCTGAATTGGATTGCACCAAAACTTTGACTCCACTATCGACTTCTCGATAGCCCTTTACGCGAACGCCAAACCTGACCTCGGCATGTGGAAATTTTTTTAAGGCTTTAACCGCTAATGCGGTCATTTTATATTGTTCGCACTGTAGCCTGTAAGGATGCTTAGTCTCTCCTGCGATGAGCCCCATCTGAAACTTTGCGACACTATTTGTGCGTCTGTCACGATGTTGATAATCATGAACTAGCAAGCCCTGCTTGAGCATATCGTCTATCAAGCCCAGATCATCCATCATATCCAATGTTGGAGGATGCCAGGTTGACGCGCGCAAATCTATTGGCACTGATTCTTCAGCTTCCAATAACATTACCGGGATGTTGTTCTGCGCTAAATACATAGCGATTGAACACCCTACGGGTCCGGCGCCGGCTATAATAATTGGTGTCATGATTACTCTTTCAAGAATTTTTTATAATCTATACTGAAATCAAAAACTGCTGATATACGATTAATGAATAACCGCATCGCGAATTGAATTCTAAGGCTTCAAGAGTTGCCAAGTTTTGGAAACGAGAGCTTTTGCGAGGGAATCATTATTGTTTTCTCTTCTGTGAAGTGATTTATGGATTCCAATAGTCCATCTCGGCCCAATCCCGACTGTTTATATCCACCAAAGGGAGCGCGCAGATCGCGGGCCATAGCGGTATTCACCCAAACCGTTCCCGCCCGTACGCGCTGAGCGACTTGCATCATTTTATCAATATCTTGTGTCCACACATAAGAGACCAATCCAAAGTCAGATTGATTGGCTATCACGATGGCCTCCTCTAGGGTTTTAAATTTTACTAGGGCCGCGAAAGGACCGAAAATTTCTTCTTGGCAAATATCCGCATCATTATTACGAGCTGCAGCCATGACCGGTTCAAAAAAATACCCCGCTTTTGCAGCTATAGGTACACCGCCGCCGCATAATATGTTATCACCTTCTTCTGTGGCTTTACGCGTGAAATCTAGGACGCGGTTATGATGAGCTTTAAAGGCCAAGGGCCCAAGTTCAACATCTTCAAATGGGTCACCAATTCTCAGGTTTTTAGTCCGCTCGACCAACGCTTTTACTACTTTATCATAAATTGAGGCTTGGATGAGAATACGTGATCCCGCCAGACATTGCTCTCCATTACCCGCAAAAATACCGAGCAAAGAGCCGTCAATAGCCGCTTCAAAGTCGCAATCTTCCAAAATGATATTGGCCGACTTCCCGCCAAGTTCCAATGATACTTTTTTGAGGTCATCAGCCGCGCTTTTCATAATGCGCTTACCCGTCTCGGTGCCCCCAACGAAATTGATGGCATCTACACCCGGATGGGCCGTCAAGGCCGCCCCCGTTTCCGCGCCCATACCATTGAGTAGTTGGATTGCCCCAGCTGGCACGCCTGCCTCGATTATGATCTCGACCATACGGAGCTGGCTAAGCGGCGTATATTCCGAGGGTTTCACAATACATGAATTTCCAGAAATTAAGCAGGCCGCAATTTTCATTCCCGCGAGAATCAAAGGGGCATTCCACGGCGAGATAACAAGGCCAACGCCAATCGGTTCCTGCAGAGTTAAACTAAGATATCGTCCCGTCTGCTGATATGTATCTCCTGATATTGAAGTTGCGGCCTCTGCAAAAAACTGGAAATTTTCAGAGGCTCGAGCCGCATGCATGTTCAGGAACTGATTAAATGGAATCCCGGTTTCCATTGCTTGCAAAACAGCAAGCTCATGAGCGTGTTTGGTGAACAGCTCTGCGACTTTATAAAACACTTTTTGACGCTCTGCCAAAGGCTTATCTCGCCAGACCCCCTCATCAAACGCTGTCTTAGCGATGCGGACAGCCTGATTGACTTGTTCCTTGGAGCAGCTGTTACACGTGCCTAGTTTCTCTTCGGTTGCTGGATAGATAATGTCCCAAGACTTACCGTCGCCTTGAACGCGCTGCCCGTTAATCAAGCTTGCGACTTGAGCTTCGTATGTAACACCTTGATTTTTGGAAACCTTAGCCAATGATTTTGGATGAACGAAATGAACCATGATTTAATTTCTCCTTGCCTCTTCTAACATCTCTGCAGTCAGGCGGTATTTCAAAAGAACGGGTATACAGAGCAGCGTCATGACGCCCGGAATTACGGAGGCTGCCAAGTGAATTGCGTTTAATGCGGCTCCGGGCTGAACAGTCATTACGTCACGAGACGTTATCAAACCTGTTGTCTGCAAAAGAACACCGACAATCAATGGCCCGACTGCACTGGCAAATTTTTCGACCAAGGTGAACACGCCGCTCATTGTTCCCTCGCGGGATTTACCTGAGATTAGGCGGTCGTACTCCATAGTATCGGGTAAAAGCGAAAGCGCACAAAACATAGTTCCAGTTGAAACAACGCCGATTAAAACGGCGCGCGCATAAAACAAAATGATCGCCTCATCAGCTGTCCAAAAATACCAACTGAATAACCCTATCGCATAGAGAAACAGAAAGATTATATAGGCGTTTCGTTTATTTATGGCCTTAATGAAGAAACGAATAAACGGAATAGCGACAATACCTGACAGGCCGAAAACCAAGAAATAGCTCCCTAGCTCTGACAGCGATTTTTCTAGAATAAAGGTGGTGAAATACGGGAAGCTCGCGAGTACTATTGCCAATACAGCAAATTGTAACAACTTAACGAGCGTTAGTATTGCAAAAGGTTTCGTTTGAAAGACCTGTACAAATTGCGCGCCGGATTGAATTATCATTCTCCCAAAGCTTTCTTTCTGACGCACAGGTAAAGCTAAGGAACTATCGAGCTTTCGAATACCAAAATAGGCGATGACGCCAACCACGATAACTATGCCGCCAATAATCAAGCCCATAAGCTGGTAACCGCCACCCGCCTTGACGAGTTTTGGACCCAAAACGACTCCGACTTGAACCCCCATCAGCAAGAAGAAAACACGAAATGACATAAGGCGCGTCCGTTTATCATAAGTCGGCGCGAGATCAGGGGCGAAAGCTAAATAAGGAACGGCGAAAATTGTGTAACCTGTGCTAATCATTATCAGCAATAGAAAAACAACTGGAATAGCGATACTCGATTCCAAAGGCGGTAAACTAAAGAAGATGAAAAAGCTCACGCCTAGCAAAATTGCCCCCCAACACAGGAACGGTGAACGGCGGCCACTCTTGCCCTGCCAATTATCTGATATGCGCCCCATAACTGGGTCAGAGACTGCATCATAAATTTTGGTAGAAAAAATTAGGAGGCCAGCAATGCCCGCCTCAATCCCGACATAAGATGTTAAAAAAAAGAGAGCGAATAACGCTACTGCATTTGTTACAGCACCCGTCGCCATAGAACCGACCGCCCAACTAAGCTCGTGCTTACGGGTGATTTTCATTGGTGATGGAGTTGTCATTTAACGGGTAGCTTCTGGAGTGACACTTAGCCAGGGATTTTCTTTGCGGGTGAGAATATACTTCCCGCCAACGCTTCCATAATTAATGCGCATATCTTCGTCGCAATACACGATATCAGAATGTAGCGGTGGGCTTTTCAATTCAAAGTCAATGGGTTGATCCGCCTCAAAACCAAAGGCTTTTCGAATTTCTGCATCGCTCTCGTCATTTAGACCACGAATTTGTCCTCGATAAAAATCGACGACATAACGCTGCGGCGCATCAGCCTCAACGGTATAACGGCCAAAGACAGTATAGTAACAATCCATACCCCCTCCGATAGGCTGTATGAGATGCACATTGTTATAATCACCTGTCTCGTGGTGAATTTCTTGGCGTAAATCAAGATTGCGGAAAGGCAGCTTGGGCAGTCTAGACCAAGAGACAAAATGGAACATATTGTCATGTGCAACAGATTTTCCCGCCGTATGACGTGGACCAAATTGAGCGTAGAGAGTGGCCCAATGATCGGTAATATAGTCCTGCTTATCGACGGGTCGAGGGGTCGGCGTTAAAGCGGCTAACTCATCCATTAATCGCTGAATAGCCTCATAGGTTTCTTCCGCATAAGTGCCGTCATCTTCTGTTTTCTCTATCATCGCCAACAGATCAGATTTTATTGTCTCGCGCATTTTACCAACTCCTATTTATAGGGTTTTTATTATTTTACCGCTCAAATCCGGTGAACACGATCTTATTAAAATTATAATCGTGTACCGAAAAGTATGTTAAAAATCCGAAAGCAGGCGGCCAAAGCCTTGGACTTTATCATTTATTCCATTTGCCCTTAAGGCATGCCAATAAGTCGCTGTATTAATGGCAATGACGGGCTTTCCAAGCCAGCGCTCGGCCTCCCCTGCAAGACGCGCCATACAAAGATTAGTCCCAACTTGAACAATAGCGTCAACATCATCCCCGTCCAGATCGCGAAGATGGCCCATCAAAGTCTCCTCGGGAACTTCGGCTATCGCCGTCCATGAGCGGCATTTTAGACAAACGTCTCTGACGGTTTCAAATCCATATTCAGAGAAGTAGCCGCTAACAGTTTTATTCATTGCGGGCCAATAAGGTGAAATCAAAGCTATCTTTTTTATTCCTCCATAAGCCCGCAGCGCGTCGCGCGTCGAATGGGACCCCACGCTCACGCCGAGGCCTCCAGACCGCTCTTTGACGTCTTTAATGAACTGCTCAGCCCCTGCCCCTCCGCCGTCAAATGTGACAGCCGACATTCCCATGACCATGTAATCAGGCTTGGCGTTCATCACCCAATCAATGGCGTCATATGTCAACGTCCCAATACGGCGTGCTCCGCTCATAAAGTGTTTATTGGAGATGGCTTGCGCATCCTCGTTCTGAATGCGGCTATAGTGATTGGTCACACCCGGCGGGCGCATATCGTCAAATTCGGGCTGCACAATTGTATTTGTAGACGGCCCCAAAACCCCGAATTTCAATCGCCATGCATAAGCATCTGTTGCCATGTCATCCCCCTCAAAAAACGCCTAACTTAGATCCTTGGCAAGCGCGCGTATCAAATTAAAGTTCTCAGATTGAGAGTGCTTAACCGTTTCAGAATCGGGCTCGTAAGTCTCGTAATCCTGATTTGAAAGTATATTTTTGGACTTTAGGAGCTGCTCTTGCCTCGCTATACGATCACGCAAAACGCCGTTCTCCATTGCCAAACGCAGCACGGCCGCCAACAACTTATCCATGTTAGGGTTCGTCATAAACTCGGGTTTCATGCGCGCTGGATCCTTGATCAACGCATCTATTAGATTCTCTTCTTTAGCAGCCATTACTTTTGCGCTCCGAATATAAAGTAATCGCCGCGCCCAAGGGGTTTGTAATACTCAAATATTTTATCAGCATCAAAGCCAGAGACCCGCAAACTCTCGGACACGTCTGAATTGACAAACCCTGTCCAAAATGGCTCACCGTTATTAGTGACCTGCCACGCATTCGTGACTTGTTTGGGCATAGGCATACGAGCGGGTTGGTAGGGCACATCAGCATTAAAAAATACACCTTCAGGCGCTAAAATTCTTTTGGCTTCAGTCATGATCTTCGGCAAGATATCGTCCCACGTCTCATGAAATAGAATATGCGAAACTATCAAATCAAAATGACCATCCGGGTAGCCCGTTTCACGGGCATCGGCTTGTTTAAAATGTATGGGGACTTGGTTTTTTTCAGCCCAAAGATGCGCAAACCTTAAAAAAGGCGCTGACAAGTCAACTCCGTAAATTTCAGCCTCCGGAAACAATTCTTTCAAACCAATAGTTTCTGTTCCCACAGCGCAGCCAAGGTCTAAAATTCGCTTGGGTTTTATATCCGGATATTTCTCTTTCAAAGCCTTGACCATAAACCGCATCATGCCAGCCTCACCCGTTTTTGCACCTGCGCTCAAACCTTTTGCTTTCCTGTAAAGTTCAATACTTGCGAAATATTGCAAGGGAGATGTGAGGTCATTCGGGTTTGTTTCATAAAAATACCCGCCGGGCTGGCGATGAATTTCTGTAGTTGAAATTGGATCGGGTATGGACAGCTCTGGATTAAGTTCAAGTGATCCCAGCGTAGCATCAACCGTAATACCCTGCGCAAGCGCCTCAAAATCGGGCCGCAATCTATCAACCGAGTGACCGACAGTTTCCCAAAGTAAGTCTTGGGATGTATAAACCATTGAGGACCAAAGTTGGTACAAATCTGTTTTTTCAAAAAGCGGCGCTGCTTCCGCACAATCAAGTGGGGCGCGGCCCTTTTCGCTTTTAAACTCTGGTTCTAGTTTTTTATCATATAAACTTGCCAACTGCTGCTCCATAGGCCCGTTAACAAAGCCCTTAAGCGCGGCGACATAGCTCTGCCGAGAGTTTTCCTCAAAACTCGGCTTATAAAGCGTATCAATATGTGTTTCTGGCATTTTGTCCTCTCTGCGAGTTAGATTGGATCAATCTCCAATCTGTCGCGACACAAAGTTAGGTATGTAAGCGTTATCCCAGACTTTATCTTTGCCGGGCGCCTCGCCTAAACGCATAATCACAAGATCTCTAGATGGCATAATGTAAGCCACTTGATGACCGTTCCCATCAAATAATATCAGGTCCTTATCGATATAAGGTTCACTGTGATAAGTACGTCCAAATTCAACATCGGGATGGGCCGCTCCGCGGTATTCTGCGTAATCTCGGCCTATATATAACCCCATACCAGTATGTTTGTTTTGGGGCGTCGATGTGGTCATTTCTTTCACATATCCGTCAGGCAAAAATGTTTCCCCTTCCCACTCTCCACCTTGAAGAACAAGAACCGCGAGTTTCAGATAGGTCTCGCTTGGTAGTCCAATACAGCAGCCGGAATGCGCGACTCCGCCCTCGCGGTTTAGCCAAATCTTGCCGCCAGCCATACCCATAGGCTTCATCACTTGTTCTGTAAGCCACTCTTGATACGGAAGACCAGTGGCCCGCGATATGACGATTGAAATTAAATCACTATTCGCATTGGAGTAATCATAGCGCGAGCCCGGCGGGTTTTTTAATGGGTATTCATGGATGATGACTTCATCGTGACGCGGGTGTAAATAGGCCCTGTTTAAAACATCATCGGGTCCACTGGGCGCAAGTTGTGGTAATAAACCCGTACGCATATCAAGCATATGCCGAACAGTAATATCCGCTTTCTCTGTGTCGCGCCATTCTATGATAAAATCTGAAACGGATTGATCTAAACTCGTTATGTATCCCGCTTTAATTGCACGACCGATTGCGATTACACCTAAAGGCTTTGCTAACGACTTTGAATTAATCAGAGTATCCTTATCGTTATCATCAAAAAACGTCTCGCCAATGATCTTACCCTTTTTAAACACCATGAGAGAGGCGGAGTTTTTGTCCGTTAGATAGTCTTCAAGGCTTGAAAATATTTCGGATGTAAAGGTAGCAGACTCACCTCGCGGCAAAGGCTTTTCTATCAACCCCTCTCCGAACACAACTTCAGTATCGTACTTTGTCGTTTCCTGTCCAGTTGCAAAGGCTTGCAGTAAGACTTCATAGCGGCGCATATAGAAGGCTTCATCTTCTGCCGTGAACACGCCAGTAGTCGGAACAATTTCTGTTTTCACCGGAGCCTCGGACGAACATCCACCAAGCAGAGATAAGCCAGCTAGTGTTGATAGCAGAAACCTTTTATTCAATTTGGATTTAGTCACCTAAAGCCCCCTTCCCCCAGTATCTATTTTGGTTTTTCAAATTATTATCGTGCAAGCGGTAGAACCAACCATTTAAAACGAACATCTGTGGCTCAATTGCAACAGAATCCGTCTACATTTTTTTAGCCGTAAAACAAAGCTGTCATCCCGCCCTAACCGCCTATCGGACATTTGTTGTAACGGGTTTAGTCTATACCCTGATTTTTGATCAGCGGTCCCAAATAACCGCCAAGGTCAAAATCAAAAGTTTTGAGCATAAGAATTGCTGGGTATCGGACACGACAAAGTCCACTCAAGTCGATTATAATGTCCAGTCTAACTCTGTCAGAAAATTAGCCAAACCTATCCTAAAGTGTCTAAGAAATCAGGGGACCTTCCAGAGTATTAAATAGTTTTGTTTAGGCTGTAAGCTGCAACTCTTCAGGCTTAAATAATTTCATCTCAACAAGATCACGATTTATGTTGGCTTGAGTTTCAAATATAAATTCTTTGTATTCTTTAAAGGCATCAGTCACACGAAGGGAGGTTGAGAAAAATACTAACGTCAAAGCTCCAATTAGAGTTTCCCCTTTATAAAGCGGCACGGCAATGCTGGAAGTTTTACCTGGATCCTTCGTATGTGGGTTACGTACAAAAGATGCATATCCATCTTCCAAAATCATCTCAAACCTGTTGTCTTGAAGGTTATCCGTAATGATTGCACTGTCCTCATCTAATGAGGTGAGTTTTATTTGTTCAATAATATGCGCGCGCTCATCAGATTCGGTAAAAGCCAAATAGACCATTCCCGAGGCGCTAGAGGCCATAGGAAGTGAAAAGCCTGGGTGATAATCAGAAAACGTCAAGGCAGTCTGTCCATGAGTTGAATCCTGAATAACCATCACCGGCCCTACGCGAGACGCGATAGAGACAGGCCATCCCGTGTCATTGGTCAATTTGACAATATGTTTCCTAGCAATAGCGACTAGACGACTTTGAGCTTGATAACCGCAACTTAGCGACTGAGCCAGAGCTGTCGCCCGATAATACTTTCGAGATGTTTCACGCTCAATCACGCCCTCACCAACCAGCGTATAAACAATCCGGCACGTTGTGGGATAGGGTAACTTCACGATTTTAGAAATTTGCGTCATCGTCAAAGATTCATGCCGATTAATCGCCTGTAGGACATGCAAGGCGCGGGAAATTGAACGAATAGATTGATCTTTGCTTTCGGTTGCCATTCTTGAGCCTTATTCGTGAAACACTGTAAAGCTAGGAAGAAACCTCACTTAGGTCAATGCAAAGAACCTATCTCTAATTTGTAAAACGGCCGGCACTAGCCAGTCATAGGCTATGTCAGGGTAGCTTTGGACTCACTTATCGTGCACCAAATTTCTGATAATAACTTCACCCATTAATTTCGTATAAAAATTAAGGTGAATGAAAGAAGGGCAAAAAATAGAATTATTGCCAAATTCTATCTGTTCAATGACTTGGATATTGAAAATGGTGGGCGATAACGGGTTCGAACCGCTGACCCTCTCGGTGTAAACGAGATGCTCTACCAGCTGAGCTAATCGCCCACTTTCAATGTTTCGATATTACGAAGAATATCGGAGCGCTTAATGCGCTGCTTGGCCGCCAAGGTCAACCTTTCCGCCCATAATAATTCCGCTTAATGCGGCTTCATCAGAGGCGCTCCATTTGATCTTCTTGACCTTTTTAGTCAGCGCATTGGCTAATACCTCATCAACCGTTGAGACGGAAATGATTTCTAAGGCATTTTTAACATTATCTGGGATATCGGCGAGATCTTTGACATTGTCCTCAGGGATTAGCACTGTTCTTACGCCTCCCCGTAAAGCTGCAAGCATTTTCTCTTTTAGACCGCCAATCGGCAGCACACGGCCGCGCAGTGTAATCTCGCCAGTCATGGCCACATCCTTGCGTACTGGGATGTCCGTCAGTACTGACACCATGGCTGTCACCATGCCCACACCCGCACTTGGTCCATCCTTAGGGGTTGCACCTTCAGGGACGTGGACATGAATGTCAGTGCTCTGGAACATACGCGGGCTAATGCCAAGACTCGGCGCTTTGGCCTGAATATAGCTATTGGCCGCCGAGATAGATTCTTTCATCACATCACGCAGATTGCCTGTAACTGTAACCTTTCCCTTTCCCGACATAGAGACAGCTTCAATCGTAAGAATGTCGCCGCCAGCTTCTGTCCAAGCGAGACCTGTCACGATACCAATTTGGTTTTCTTTATCAGTTTCTCCAAAACGGTGCTTTTTCACACCGAGGAAATCTTCGATATTTTTATCTGTGATTTTTATAGACTCTGTCTCGCCGCCCACAATTTTGCGAATAGCTTTGCGGCCCATAGTTTGAATTTCACGTTTAAGACTACGTACGCCCGCCTCACGCGTGTAATAGCGAATAATAGAGCGCAGTGCCTTTTCCGAAATGTCTAGCTCACCCTTTTTAAGGCCGTGATCTTTGACCATGGACGGAATGAGATGGCGCGTTGCAATTTCGATTTTCTCATCTTCTGTGTAACCTGGAATACGAATGATTTCCATACGGTCAAGAAGTGGTTGACTCATGTTCAGTGAGTTAGCCGTTGTGATAAACATAACGTCGGACAAGTCGTAATCAACATCCAAATAATGGTCGTTAAAAGTGCTATTTTGTTCTGGGTCTAAGACCTCAAGGAGCGCCGCTGAAGGGTCGCCTCTATGGTCTGATCCCATTTTATCTATCTCATCCAATAAGAATAAAGGGTTGTTAGACTTAGCTTTTTTCATGGACTGAATGATACGGCCTGGCATTGAACCGATGTAAGTGCGGCGATGACCCCGTATCTCAGACTCATCGCGCACCCCCCCTAGGGACACGCGAACGAACTCACGGTTTGTAGCGCGGGCAATGGATTTACCAAGCGAGGTTTTACCAACACCGGGAGGACCCACGAGACATAAAATCGGTCCTTTAAGCTTCTTAGTTCGCAGCTGCACAGCCAAGTTTTCAATGATGCGGTCTTTAACTTTATCAAGGCCGTAATGATCTTCGTCGAGAATATCTTGCGCCTTAGTTAAATCTTTCTGGAGACGTTTTCGCTTACCCCATGGCACTGAGAGCATCCAGTCAATATAGTTACGCGACACATTCGCTTCGGCGCTCATAGGGCTCATATTTTTGAGGCGCTTAACCTCAGCATCAACCTTATCTCGCGCTTCTTTCGAGAATTTCGTTTCTTCGATTTTCTTAGCAAGCTCGGCGGCTTCATCCGGCGCGTCATTGCCGAGCTCCGTATTAATCGCTTTCATCTGTTCATTGAGATAGTATTCGCGCTGCGTTTTTTCCATTTGGCGTTTTACGCGGCCACGAATTTTCTTCTCAACAGACAAGACACTCATTTCGCCTTCGATGAGTCGCAATATTTTTTCAATCCGAGCCGAGACTTTGTCTTCAGCCAGCAGCTTCTGCTTTTCCTCTTGCGGCGCGTTCAAGTGAACCGCAATCAAGTCCGCAAGTTTAGACGGATTTTTAGTTTCCGCCACGGAGGTAGAAATTTCTTCGGCGATTTTTTTATTGAGCTTTGCGAAGCCGTTGAAGCCCTCAACAACGGAGGCAACAAGCGCTTTGCCCTTATCTGGTTCAGGCATTACATCGACAACGATATTAACATGGGCTTCGAGGATGTCGCTGCGGTCCGTAAAAGACTTAACAACTACACGTTCTTCGCCTTCAACCAGAACTCGAACAGTTCCGTCCGGCAGCTTTAAGAGCTGCATAATTTTGGCGATACAGCCACGGTCATAAATATCGTCAGCACTAGGCTCATCACGGGTGCTATCTTTTTGAGTGAGAAGAACAATACGTTTTTCATCGCGCATGACGTCTTCCAGCGCTTTAATAGATTTTTCGCGGCCGACAAAAAGCGGCACAACCATATGCGGAAACACTACGATATCGCGAAGTGGAAGAACGGGGGACAGAATTGCGTCAGTCATAATAATCCTTTTGGGACTTACGCAATAAACGCTCAGTCCTAGAGGCTACAAATGGGGCACAGCCCTAGGCATTTCAAGCCTTGGATGCACCAAAAAACCGCACCTTCACAAGATTTAACCGATAGACGACAACAAGTTTACGCTATTAGGAGGCTTTGTCTTTTTTCTTCTTAGCATCCGCGTAAATTAGCAGCGGTTTTGCCGCGCCATTCACAACTTCGCCGTTGACGACGACTTCTTCAACGCCTTCAAAGCTTGGCAAATCATACATGGTATCGAGCAATATATCTTCCATGATTGAGCGAAGGCCACGCGCGCCAGTTTTACGTTTAATGGCGCGTTTAGCGATGGCCGACAAGGCGTCTTCCGAGAATGTCAACCGAACGTCTTCCATTGAGAAGAGCGTCTGATACTGTTTTACAAGCGCATTTTTTGGCTGCGTCAGAATTTTAATCAACGCATCTTCATCAAGATCTTGCAGCGTGGCAATCACAGGCAGACGGCCTACGAATTCAGGGATAAGACCAAATTTCAGAAGATCGTCAGGCTCAACCTCGTGCAGAATTTCGCCAACTCGGCGGTCATCAATATTTTTAATCTTGGCGCCAAAGCCTATAGAGCTGCCTTCTCCGCGATTTGAAATCACCTTATCTAGGCCTGCAAAAGCGCCGCCAACGACAAAGAGAATGTTCGTTGTATCAACTTGGAGGAATTCCTGCTGCGGATGTTTACGCCCGCCCTGCGGCGGAACAGAGGCGACTGTGCCTTCCATAATCTTGAGAAGCGCTTGCTGCACGCCTTCACCTGACACGTCGCGGGTGATAGACGGATTATCTGACTTGCGTGAAATCTTGTCGACCTCATCAATATAAACGATACCGCGCTGAGCCCGCTCAACATTGTAATCGGCTGACTGCAATAGTTTAAGAATGATATTTTCAACGTCTTCGCCGACATAACCTGCTTCTGTGAGTGTCGTCGCGTCAGACATAGTGAACGGCACATCGAGAATACGCGCAAGTGTTTGCGCGAGAAGCGTTTTACCACAACCTGTTGGGCCAATCAGAAGAATATTTGACTTTGCAAGTTCGACTTCAGGATTGTTATTAGCGTGGTTGAGGCGTTTATAGTGGTTGTGAACAGCAACTGCGAGCACGCGCTTGGCGCGATATTGACCAATGACATAATCATCTAGCGTTTCGCAAATATCGGCAGGTGTCGGCACACCCTCTTGAGCTTTAGAAATAGAGCCTTTGCCCTCTTCCTTGATGATATCCATACAAAGTTCGACACATTCGTCGCAAATAAAGACAGTCGGGCCAGCGATTAGCTTACGGACTTCATGCTGGCTTTTGCCGCAAAAAGAACAATATAACGTGTTTTTCGCGTCTGTTGTGCCTGATTTACTCATATTATCTGTCCTTGTCCCAATATCATCGGAGCATTGCAAGCAGGATGCCGAAACCTGCCATTTTACCTTTGCTAGTACAATTTTATTACGATTGCCTTAGCGCGGCGACATTCCTCTATATTTCAACACGATTATTGACGATGTTGCAAGCCTGCTATGAAGAGAAAAGCGACCTAGTCTTCATCGCCGCGGCTGCTGTAAACATGGTCGACGATACCAAATTTTTTCGTTTCTTCGGCTGTCATGAAGTGATCACGATCGAGAGTTTTCTCAATCGTCGCGTATTTTTGGCCTGTGTGCTTAACGTAAATCTCGTTCAGGCGCTTCTTCATGGCAAGAATATCATTGGCGTGGCGCTGAATATCAGACGCCTGCCCTCGGAAGCCGCCGGATGGTTGGTGTACCATTATACGTGCATTCGGCAGAGCCACGCGCATGCCCGCTTCACCCGCGGCTAAGAGCAAAGAGCCCATAGATGCAGCTTGTCCAATGCAAACTGTCGAGACAGGACTTTTGATATATTGCATAGTATCATAAATCGCCATGCCAGCCGTCACAACACCGCCGGGGCTATTAATATACATGCTAATTTCTTTTTTCGGGTTTTCACTCTCTAGGAAAAGGAGCTGCGCGCAAATCAAGCTCGCCATATTGTCTTCGACAACTCCGTTGAGGAAAATAATGCGGTCGCGCAAAAGGCGCGAGAATATGTCAAAAGCGCGCTCACCGCGGCTTGTTGGCTCAATAACGGTTGGGACAAGCGCCATATTGGAAGGGTCATCATAGGGTGGGATATCAAACATGGTCAGTCCTTAAATCATACATTTCGTCATACGAGTCGAATCAACGCCTCGCCTTGCAAGTACAATGCCCGCAAATCATTACTGACATATTGATACGCTCAGCAATAAGCGCAAGGGGGTAGTTTGCTCTTAGCCATTCAATATGCTCACTATAGCGTGACCGATGCTGATTTATTTGGTTCGGGGGCGGAATGTTGAAAGATAGAGACCAAATAAGACTGTCCAAAAACCAATTTAGCCTCGGTTCAGCTCTAGCCCTCACCCATTCGGCTTAATCAAAAACTTTGCACCTGTTTTCTTGGCGTTATACTTCGCGACCGTTTCTGCATTGAGCGCTTCCGCGAGGGAGATTTCATCCGTGTAATGGCTAGCAAATGTGGTTGTCAGCTCTTTGGCGACTCGCGCGCGCAAACGCACGCCGACCTCTGGATCGCATTTAGCGAGAAAGTTAGGCAAGAGCCACGCACCGACGCTCCATGCAAATCCGTAGCTGCGGTTCAGAACCGTTGGCGATGTGTCCAGCCCACCGTAAACATAAAGCTGCTTATGCTTTATTGAACCGTAAATGCTGTAAGCCCCCGGCGTGCGAGCCGCAGCCTTTTCCATCGCGGTGAGGATATTATCTGCTAGAGCGCCGCCGCCCGTCGCATCAAACGCAAGCGTTGCGCCCGTGGCATGAATGGCGTCAGTAAGATTAGCCATGAAGCTATCCTTAGAACTATCAACGATATATTTCGCGCCGAGGCCCTTAAGGATATCGGCCTGCTCTTGGCGGCGGACTATGTTGACGATATCAACGCCGTCAGCCTGACATATTTTATTGAGCATTTGCCCAAGATTTGAGGCGGCCGCTGTGTGGACAATCGCCGTGTGACCTTCTTGGCGCATAGTCTCAATAAAGCTAAGGGCCGTTAGCGGATTAACAAAGCTCGACGCGCCGTCTCTGGCTGTATTGCCCTCCATAAGCGGCATACACATCATCGCAGGCACGCAGCGGTATTGCGCATACATGCCCCCGCCCATAACGGCGACAGTTTTACCAATCAGACTTTGCGCGTAATCGCTGCCTCCTGCCGCGACGACTGTGCCAGCGCCCTCATTACCAACTGGCAGGTCTTGGCCGATACGCGCTTTCATAACAGCCATGCCTTGCGGCGAAACCGGCGCGGTGAGGACAGTGCCCTCACCTTTGCCCGATGAACTCGCCTCGTCCATAGTCGACCAGCCAAACATCACGCCGTGATCGGATGGGTTAATCGGCGTCGCTTCAATGCGCACAATCACTTCGCCATCTTTGGGCGTCGGCATAGGTACATCCCGCAGCGCCATAGTTAGCTTACTATCGCTCGATACGGTTGAGAGCATTTGTTTATAAGTGGCTGGAAGTGTCATGGTGGTCTCCGAGGAATGGGTTTAGACACCACACTAGGCGGGTCAGGCTCGGATGTCATATAATAATGGAGGATAAGAGGTATTCATTCATGAACTCGAGAGCCTTAGTTAGCATAATAAATGTCTTACTTGAGGCGACATTAAGACGGTCAGTTATGCCTGCATTAGCGGCCATAAAGAACGATTGAGAGCATTTTGAGACATATCAAGCTTCTTAATGACATTTACAATTGAACGCATTCCACAACAATTTTCGGTGCGAAACCCGCTTGCATTAATCGAACAAAGTCACCTAAACTTACGCAGGATGTATATTTTGCTAAAATACAGTTTCGTAAGCTGACAGTCATATGATGATTAGAAATTTTATATCTATTATTGGCCTAACCGCGGTATTGTCAGCCTGTGCATCTACTCCAAAAAATCCTACCGCCACGCCTATAGTTGAAACTGCTGCAAAACTAGAAAATGTTGAAAATCAAAACACTGAAAGCTTATCAAAACGCGTCCTGAAAGGCGCAACCCTGACCACTATACGTGCCGCTAAGGGGGCGGCGGAGCTGACAGTTGGTAGCGCTGAATTGGCGGCGAAGGGGGCGGCTATGGGTGTTAAAGCAAGCGGCGACGTGATTGTGGGGACAGGCAAGATCGTGGCGAACGGTACGCGCAGCACCGCAAGAGGTATTGGCAAAGGCATGGACTATCTTTTCACAGCGCCCGCCATCAAAGACGCTGCAAATCCTACAGGAAATAAAACTCTAGCAGATGCTGCGCTGTCGCCTTTATCGGATTTCAATATTCGAAAGCGCGAACGCCCCGAAGTGTTGATGGAGCTTGAAGCCGATAATATCTACTATGTTAATGATAGAACTGATTGTGAGTGGTTGAATATTCGTATCGCCGAATTAGATGATGCTTTGGGGGCTGACTATGATGCTAAAGAAACGTCATCATCCACTCTAAAGAAAATTGGCAAAGTTGGAAAAGGCGCCATGCTTTCAGAAGTGGCGTCTACAGTTGGGACAAATATTCCGGGACGCAGTATGATACGTTCGGTTAGCGGGGCAAAAGCCCGCCAAAAACAAACGCGAGAAATTTATCAAAAAGGTGTCGCGCGGCGGTCTTACCTTAAAGGTGTGGCAAGCTCGCAAGGCTGCGAAGGGTTTTAAGGTCAATTCCCACTGTTCCTGACGCCTTAGTTTTCAATTAGCTTTTAGAGTAAATTACAAACTCAAATAATTAGTCTAAATACCACTTAAAAAGCCGTCCCATGGGACGGCTTCTTTATTTACTGATCTAAGAAACTTCTGAGTTTTCGGCTTCGGCTTGGATGCTTCAATTTCCGCAAAGCTTTCGCTTCAATCTGGCGGATACGTTCGCGGGTCACGCTGAATTGCTGACCTACTTCTTCGAGTGTGTGGTCAGTGTTCATGCCGATACCAAAGCGCATACGTAGCACGCGTTCTTCACGCGGTGTCAGCGAGGCCAGCACGCGGGTTGTTGTCTCGCGAAGGTTAGACTGAATAGCCGCCTCAATCGGTAGGATAGCGTTGTTATCCTCAATGAAGTCTCCAAGCTGGCTATCTTCCTCATCACCGATTGGCGTCTCAAGGCTGATAGGTTCTTTGGCGATTTTCATGACCTTGCGCACCTTTTCAAGCGGCATAGAGAGCTTGGAGGCAAGCTCTTCTGGTGTCGGCTCACGGCCAATTTCATGTAATATCTGACGGCTTGTACGCACAATTTTATTAATTGTTTCAATCATATGCACCGGAATTCTGATCGTGCGCGCTTGGTCAGCGATTGAACGCGTTATAGCTTGGCGAATCCACCACGTCGCATAAGTCGAGAATTTATAGCCGCGGCGATATTCAAACTTATCCACCGCCTTCATAAGACCAATATTACCCTCTTGAATAAGATCAAGGAACTGTAAGCCGCGATTTGTGTATTTCTTTGCGATTGAGATCACGAGGCGTAGATTGGCCTCAACCATTTCTTTTTTCGCCTGACGCGCTTCACGCTCACCTTTTTGTACGGTCTGAACAATACGGCGAAATTCATCGACAGGCACGCCTGTTTCCTGCGCCAAAATTGCAATCTCGCTACGGATTTTTTCAATCGAAACTTTTTCACGCTTTAGGAAACGATCCCAAGCTTCAGATGATCCTGCAAGATCTTCTATCCAGTTTGGATTAAGCTCGGCTCCTAGATAAGCTTCTAGGAATTCCTGACGCGGAACGCCATTACCATCGGCAAGACGCATGAGGCGGCCTTCAAGGCTGATAAAGCGTTTATTAATCGCATAAAGCTGATCAATTAGCGCTTCAATACGGGCATTGTTAAGCTGAAGTGACTTAATCTTTTCAATAATATCAGTCTGAATTTGGTCGAATTCTTCAGCTTGCGGACGGCGCATTTTCTTGCCGGAAAGGCGCGCGCGTATGAGCATTTGCTGCAAATTTTGAAAGCGCGTGAAGTTTTCAGAGATATCATCAAGCGTGGCCATGACATCATCACGCAACGCCGCTTCCATAGAGGCCATGGACAGATTTGTTTTATCTTCTTCTTCATCCTCATCGTCATCAATCGGCTTTTCACCTTCTTTATAGGTGACTTCCTTTTCGACGATAACTTCCTCGATGTTGGCGTCGTCTTCAGTCGCTTCAATTTCGCCTTTTTCAATCTTCTCGCGGCGAACAGCTGCGCCAGATCGGTCAACCTGTATATTACCAATAGAGCGGTTATAGGTCGTATCCAGATCAATAATGTCGCGCAGTAGAATACGGCCTTCTTCAAGCTCCTCGCGCCAAATCATAATCGCTTCAAACGTCAATGCACTTTCGCACAGACCTTTAATCATTGTATCGCGGCCCGCTTCAATACGTTTGGCAATCGCAATTTCGCCTTCGCGCGACAGCAGTTCAACCGTGCCCATTTCACGGAGATACATTCGAACAGGATCATCTGTTCGGTCTAACTCTTCTTTAGAGTTACCGCCTTTAACGGCTGTCGTTTCCGTGCGAGCAAGTGTTTTAGAGCCTATAGTCTCTTCTTCTTTTTCCTCGATGACTGAAATGCCCATCTCAGAAAGCTGCGCGAGCGTAATCTCAATTGCCTCAGGCGTAATCGCCTCCATGTTGAGATATTTATTAAGCTCTTTAGTTGTCAGTAGGCCACTCTTTTTGGCCACCGCAATCATGCGTTTAACCTCAACAGACTCAAAGTTCAGTAGCCCCGCCGCATTGGTGACAGGAACAGGCGCTTCAACAACAACATTCTCTGCAGCTTCGGCAGCGGCTTTCTTTTTCGCGGCAGTCTTCTTAGCTGCCGCCTTTTTGGAGTCCGGCTTCTTCGCTACGGCTTCAGCGTCTAGGTCTTTTTTCGACTTTTTAGCCGGCGTTTTTTTAGCGGACGCTTTCGTAGTCGCTTTTTGGGCAGCTTTTGCCATTTATGT
>CAZFWZ010000024.1:20264-27858 GCA_964522765.1 uncultured Caulobacterales bacterium
TTTTTTTAGCGGACGCTTTCGTAGTCGCTTTTTGGGCAGCTTTTGCCATTTATGTCACCTCGGTCAAAACAGCAGGTGTGACCTATCTGTCTTATAAATACGTTAAGCCCGCTCAATCGAGCGTTAGAAACGCACGACTACCAGGCCGAAAATTATGTGGAAGTTTAACGTTCGCTGCGGGCGGCCCGCATCAAACGCCGTAGCGCTTCCGTGTTGTTCTCGTAGATCGAGTCTACAAGACGGGTCCGTGTTTCATTCTCTACGCGCTCATCCTGTCCTTGACCCATTAGGGCTGCGGCCTCTTTTAAGAAGATGGCCTCTCTTTGGTCCAGTGTCGCGTCATTGCCCCCCATCGCCGCAACACAGAGGAAACGGTCGGCAGAGAACTTTTTCAAGAAATTATCCAGTCCTTGATTGTCTATATGGGCATGAAGAGAGCGTTTATCAACAGCTTTCGAGGCCGAATAGTAAGATTGTATGGAGGTTTGCAGTTGACGATAGCCATCTGAGGTGAAGCGAAGTGTAAAAAAGGTCTCATCAACGCTCTCAAGCAAGAGCGGCCACTCCAAAATCGCGCCCATTAATCGCCGTTCACGTGATTCGGACATGGCATCATTTCGCATGTTTTGCTTCATTTGAGGACTGGCCTTACTACGTTTTCGAGCCCCGCCATAAGCTGTCGATTGCCTTTTAGCCTTCCAGCCAAACTCGTTATCAAAACGTGCCAACAGTTCAGTCTTATATTGCTCCCGAACGCCATCATGCGTAATTTCACGCAAAGCCGCGTAAATTCGGTCCTTAAGCCCTGCCTTATCCTCTGGTGTATTCAGCGGCCCAGCCTCGCGCTCACGTTCCCACAGCATATCCACTAGCGGGACAGCAGCATCTAGAACGGCGCGCATGGCACTCGGGCCCTTAGCACTAATGAGGTCATCAGGGTCTTGCCCTTCAGGGAGAAGTGCAAAGCGTACGGTCTGGCCAGGCTTTAGCTTTGGCAAAGCCCGTTCAATAGACCGAAATGCCGCGCGTAACCCCGCCTTATCTCCATCAAAACAGAGTATAGGCTCAGGCCCTGCCCGCCAGAGTAAATCGAGCTGGTCTTCTGTGAGCGCCGTCCCTAACGGGGCTACGGCTTGCTCAAACCCTGCGCGGGCGAGAGCAATCACGTCCATATAACCTTCGGCAACAATCAGTCCGCGCGCAGGATTAGTCGGCGCGGCGAGCGCTTTGCGGGCTTCGGGGTAACGGTAAAGCACAGAGCCTTTGTGAAAGAGGTTTGTCTCTGGCGAGTTAAGGTATTTGGCCTTGGCGTCCTTTTCCATCGCGCGGCCACCAAAGGCGACAAGCCGTCCGCGCGGGTCACGGATAGGAAACATGATACGGTTACGAAAGCGATCCCAAGGCTTACGCGTTCGATCTTCTGGTTCAATCAGAAGCCCCGTTTGCACTAATAGCTTTATATCAGCCCCTTTTTGGACAAGCTCATCTCGCAGCGCATCAAAGCTATCAGGGGCAAAGCCAATTCCGAAGCGCTCAGCGGCTGTTTGCGTCAGGCCACGCCCCTTTAAATACTCCCGCGCATCCCGCCCAGCTTCGCGCATGAGGGATTTAGCAAAAAAGGCCTGCGCCTCCTCCATCCAATTGACGGCAATTTTATTCTGCTTAGCCCTAGCTTCGGCTTGAGGGTCTTCTTTTGGAAGGTCCATTCCTGCGAGCGTCGCTAAGCGCTCCACAGCTTCGGGAAAGGACAGGTTTTCTATCTCCATGAGAAAGCTAATCGCGTCGCCATGCTTACCGCTGGAAAAACAGTGATAAAACCCCTTCTCATCATTTACAAAAAAGCTGGGCGTTTTTTCATTGGTGAACGGAGAGAGCCCCGCAAATTCACGGCCTTGCCGCTTTAATTTCACAGAACGACCCACCACATCCGACACGCGGACGCGGGCTTTAAGCTCTTCCATAAAATGATCACCAAAGCGCATGGCTTTAACTTAGTCACGAAAGGCTCACATGGCGAGTCTAGAGCCGCGCAAAGCTGTTAGTCACATTTTGGACCAATATTAAGCGTCAAACCTTAGCCGTAGGCATCAAACCTATGCGTGATCGCGATTGTGGCTTGACGCGCGAGCTGAGCGGCCCGTTCAAGCGGCTTCACGATTGTTTCTGCAATATGGGGGAAACCGCCGCTGCCGCCAGCAGGAATCGCCGACTTTTCAGACAGTTTTTTCGTCCAATCAAGACCTTCACTACGCGCTGGATAGCGGTCTTCCAGTTCCGCCAGAATACCGTCGATCTGGAAAGTTTGAAGGCGCTGCAGCACATTCAATTGGCTACTGCGCTCGGACCCATTAGACGGCAGATCAGTCGCGACAATCAACATTTTCATGATGACAGCCAGACGCAGCGCATGCAGAATTTCTAGGCTTTCGTCTTTACCCTCAGTATTTATTGGTGGATTAGCCTTCTCACACGCACGCTTTGTCTCGAACATATCCATGCGAAGGCGCGTTGATAAATCAACCAATTGATTGCGCCACCCCAGCGTCTTGAGCGTCTCAGCGACGACCAAACACCGCTCCGCTAGCATGGGTTCATTTCCAGACAAGCCGCGCGAGACCCAAAAACCTGCATCAAACAGACGCCCATAGGCCGTAAGAATGGAGATATCCGTGCGCTGCAAAGTCGCAATCACCAACCCAAAACAAGACTGCATACGCGCGGAATTTTTTAGATTGCTGAGGAATTTGTCAACGTCGATACTACTGGCTCGGCCAACGCCATAGAAAATATTCGCCGGCGTACCGAATTGCTGAAGAATAGCATTGTGCGGGATAGCGCGAAGTTGACGCGGGTTAAACATATCTGACCCGGGACCTGATTTAGCCCGTTTTGCGGCGCGGGATCCCGTTGGGATAAGCATGTTTTGTCCAAAACCACCGAGCAAGCCGACATAATTTAGATCATTGTAAAGACTGTCTTGCTCTGATCCGATCGTGCGGAACATATCCCAAGAGAAATCACGGTCTGTATAGAAGACATCCTCCTCAGCCTTTGCGCGGTCATCATGGCGCACTTCAGCAAGGCTAAAGACTGTCGCTTTCGCGAGCTCTGGCGTTTGGAACCACATGTATCCATCACCGCCCTGAAAGCTAGTTTCATGGCACAAGTGAATCCCGCGTTTTTCAAACTGGTGAACGGCCCATGGGCTCATGGCATAATCAACCCTATCGCGAATTGTGCCGGGATGACCACCGCGCCCTGCCCCTTCACCATGTGTATTAAACACAATAGCTGAGACATTTTTCACCCCGTGGCGCTTCATCTCTTGAGCAAAATGACTTTGCAGACGTTCAATCGCAAGGGTCGCTGGGATTTGACCCATGAAGCGGCCCGCATCTGAGAACCCGGTTTGAATAGCAAACACACCGCGGCTTTGCACATAATCACGGTAGACGGGATTGGCGAGCATTTTAGAAATAATACGCCCGCCATTATTGAGCGCGTCAGCTGTTTCAAACAAAGGCGAGATATCGAGATGGTTTTCAAGGCCATAAGTCTTAGCGATATAAAGCATGCCAAGAGGCACAAGACTGTCTTCTGTCTCGGCGATTAAGAGGCGAATGGGTGTCTCATCGTCGATATATTTATGAATTTGCGCGGTGAGCATCATTTGCTGATGAGCGGTTGACTTTTCAAGCTCAAGCGAAGCGAAGTTCACGCGCACAGGTTTGACGTTCTTAGTCACGCGAGAGGCCCGCTCCAGCAATGTTCGATTATCAGCGCCTTGGTCCTTAATACCAAAGACTTGCCGCACAGCAGAAATGACGTGCCGTTCATTTAGGCGGAAATGAATACGCGACGTTCCAAGACCAAAGCTAGCCATGAGAGCGCGAAGATTTATAAGGTCTTTGGATAATGAGGCTGTTTTAGAGCCCTTAATGGCCTTGTTTATAAGCGGAGTCACCTTTGACACATTCAAAAGACGGCGTGTTGAGGCGCGGGTCAAATTGTTAGCCGCCGCAACGAGGTTTTCTGGGTCTGATAAATCTTTCGCAAATAGGACGAGATCGCGCTCAGCACTTTCTTTGGCATCTGATAATTTATCAACGAGTTGATCCAGGGCCTTTTCGCCTGCCGCGTCAAGCTTACCTTTGGCTTGAAGGGCAAACGCGCGGTCAAGGTATCGCGCGAGTTGTTCTGATTTTTCAGACAAACGAAGACGAATAGCATCGCCCCAACTAATATCTGTGCGGCCATCAATATCATAACCCACCCAGCTATAAACGCTGACGAGCTGCGGCGTTACCTTTGTCCACTCATCTGGAAAGGCTTTGCGCGCGACGTCTAGAACGCGTTCATTGAGGTCCGCCACAGCGTTTTGAATACGCTCAATCGCAGCCTGAGCATCAACGTGCTCCTCCTGCAAAGTCGGCGCTCGCGCTGGAAGATAAGGCAGCGTTTTCAAATGCTTACGCTGTTTGTTAAAAGCATTACTTTCTCGGCTTGCGATTTCGCCAAGTGTATCGCGTATTTCGCGAGAGAGAGAAAACGTAGGGTGCGCAGTGAGTACAATTCCCTGCGCAGGCGCTTCGGCCCAAGCTTTAAACTTACGAAAGCCCAGCGCCGCGTGCTCTTTAGCAATAGCCGTGATGCGCTTATCCAGCGCAGCCAGACGATCCACACCTGCACGTTCGCGTAGACGGCGCGCACGGGCAATAGCGCCTTCGTCAGAGAGCATTTTAATCAAAGCTTCAATATCACGAAATGCAAGTCGACGATCTTCAACGTCGCGCGAAATATCATAGGCCAAAAGCTTCACAGCGTTAGACTGCGGATCACTTTCTATGCGGTCTTGATGTGAACGCAGCTGATTTTGAAGTCGAGTCAGAAGTTCTGACGGCGTCTCTTTTTTGGTGATGATAGCCTCCTAAAAGGTCGAATTTTATTAGATATATTTACCCATAACAGCAGCTGTGTCGAGCATACGATTAGAGAAGCCCCATTCATTATCATACCATGATAATACACGTGCGAATTTGTCATTCACCATCACGGTATCACGAGACACCAAGGATGAGGAATGCGGGTCATGATTAAGGTCAACAGAGACGACGGAGTCGTCAATCACCTGCAATACATTCTTAAGAGAGCCCGCAGCAGCCGTGCGCATCGCGTCATTGAGCGCCTTTTTATTTGTCCCTTTCGTCAAATTCACCGTCAAATCAACAACAGAGACATTGGGCGTGGGGACACGAATAGCTTTGCCGTCGAGCTTACCCGCCAGTTCTGGTAAGACAAGACCAATAGCTTTCGCCGCGCCTGTTGATGTCGGTATCATTGACATGGCTGCCGCGCGGCCACGGTTTGGATCCTTACGGTGGACACGGTCAAGCGTTGGTTGATCACCTGTATAGGCATGAACAGTGGTCATAAAACCACTTTCAATACCAAAATTATCATGGAGCACCTTCGCAACAGGTGCGAGAGCATTTGTTGTGCAAGACCCGTTTGACACAACAATATCGTCTTTCCCTATTGTGCTGTCGTTTACACCATAAACAATTGTCTTATCTGCATTCGTACCCGGCGCTGAAATCAGCACGCGTTTCGCACCAGCGCTAAGATGTTTTGCCGCGGCGTCGCGAGCGGTGAAAATACCTGTGCACTCAAAAACGATATCGACACCGTTATCGGCCCAGTTTTGGTCTTCGAGGTTGCGCTCAGCCGTCACTTGGATTTTACCTTGCCCAATATCGAGACTGCTATCAGTAAAGCTCACCTGTCCACCAAAACGGCCATGCACGGAATCATACTTGACGAGGTGCGCGAGGTTTTCTGTCGTCGACAGATCGTTAATCGCGACGATTTCAATATCCGTGCGCCCGCTCTCGTGCAGCGCGCGAAAAACGTTGCGCCCAATACGCCCAAATCCATTAATAGCAATACGAAGAGTCACATTTGGCCTCATGAGAAAGAAAGTTAATTGACAGCGCTGACGTAACACTCAAACCGCTGTTCTTCAATCGCTGCATAGCGTAATTCCTGCGGAAACGAAATATTTTTTCGCTTTTACTCAGCTTTTCACTGATATTCACCCAATCAAACCTAAAATAAATTTTGGATGTAAACTAAATTAATCAATGAGCCTTAATTCTCGTGGCAAAAGGGCTGACAAAGCAGTATATACGGCATGGCTTAGTAAACGCCCGAGAGGATTTGGTTTCATGAAAATAGCAATCATAGGCGCTGGCCTGTCAGGCATGACCGCAGCTAAAATCCTCACCGATCGATTAGGATATAAGGCGCAAATAAAAGTCTTTGAAAAGTCGCGCGGCGCAGGCGGCCGTATGTCGACGCGGCGCACCGATGAGTATGAATTTGACCACGGCGCGCAATATTTTACGGCTAAAGGCCCCGCCTTTAAAACCGCCGTCGATGCCGCAATCACCGAGGGCCATGTTACGACTTGGGACGGCACAGCAAAATATTTGAAAGACAGTACACTGGAAGACGATACGGGCGGCGCGCGATATGTCTCTACGCCTCGTATGAATAGCTGGATTAAGTCTATGGCTGGCGGCCTAGACATAAAAACCTCTTTGCGCGTGAACGCAATAGTCAAAGATGGACACTCATGGACTCTCCAATTTACAGATCAACCAGAGCAAACGGGGTTTGATGCTGTCATTTGCGCGGCACCTGCACCGCAAGCAGAAGTACTCCTCGCGCCAACGGGCTTTGAGGCTCTTGATGCCATTCAAAACACCAAAATGGATGCCTGTTTCGCTGTTATGCTTGGGTTCAAAGAGCCGCTTGATTTGCCTTGGCATACACTCCGCAGCCCAGACGGCGCGGCCAGTTGGATTGCTGTAAACTCTACCAAGCCTGGTCGTCCCGACGAACGTACGACCCTCATGGTCCATTCTGGTCCCAATTGGTCCAACACCTATGCCGAACATGACAAGCAAGAATTACAGGAGAAAATAGTTGAAGCCGCCTCTGAATTAACAGCCATTGATCTCACCACGGCATCTTACAGTACAATCCACCGCTGGCTTTACGCCGCAGTGAGCAAAGGCGCGGAGCAGCCGTGTGTCGCCGATAATTCGCGCAAGATTATTGCTTGCGGAGATTGGTGTCTCGGAGGACGCGTAGAGGGCGCATGGCTCAGCGGCAAAGCTGCCGCGGAGCACGTTGTAAGCTGGGCCTAGTTTACAGGCGGGTGATACACTTCGTTATTTTCATCAAGGAGCACGACATTTGGTGCGTAATTGCGCGCCTTTTCGGCTTCCATCTGACAATAGGTGATGATGATGATTTTATCACCGAGCTGTACGCGGCGGGCAGCCGCGCCGTTTAGACCGAAGGTCTTTGACCCGCGCGGGGCCGTAATAGCGTAAGTCGTAAACCGTTCGCCATTATTGATATTGAGGATATCAACTTGCTCATTTGCAAGTATGCCTGCACGATCTAGAAGGTCTTGGTCGATAGAAATCGAGCCTTCATAGTGCAAATCCGCTTGCGTAACTGTGGCACGGTGAATTTTACCCTTCATCATGGTCAGTAGCATGTAAAACCTCCTCTGGTCGTCTAC
>CAZFWZ010000025.1:0-1409 GCA_964522765.1 uncultured Caulobacterales bacterium
TAAGACGCAGGTCTAACCTGTCTTAAAATGCGAATGTTTTTCGCTGGTTCCGGTTGAGTTTCCTTTTTCGCTTTGACCGGCGCGGCAGGTTTGGCTTTTAGCGGCGTTTCTGGAACGGGCGAGCTTTCAACAGCTGCATATTGCAGCAACTTTGATTTTTGAATCTCATTGAGCTTTTTCAATGTCGCAATATCATCCATCGCCGCCAAAAATTTGGCGTTGAGCGCATCATAATCTGATTGCGAGCTAATGACATTGGACGCGCTGGCTTGGGCCTCCAGAGAGACTTCGCGCGAGAGGTTTTCAGCTTGGTCGGCGCGCATATTGGCAAGGCGCAGACTATGCTGCGCTTCGATAATTTCGCGCTCGGCTTGAGTGTTCGCATTCTCTTTAATACGAAGCTGTGCCTCAAGATGAGAAATACGATTTTTAAGACTCAGGTTCTCTTCTTCGCGGCGGCGAAGGCTATCACTGTGCTGCGTCTGGAGTGAGCGCGCTTCAAACTTTGCCGTTTCAAGACGTGCCTGCGTATCGATATGGGTTTCGTTGACTTCAGCGTAACGTTTTTTGAGCGCGTTTAATTCAACAAGTGAGGCCTCATAAGATTGGCGTGTTTGAGATCCGCTGCGTTCAAGCTCTTCAAGCTTTTGCGTAAACTCACTGGCGCTGCGTCTATGAAGAGAGACTTCGCCGCGAGCTTTGGAAAGATCTTCTTCGAGCGTGCGGTTCAGCGTCTTCATATCTAACTTACGCTGCTCAAGTCCTGAGATTTTGGCCGAAAGCGCACTGACTTGCTTTTTCTGTTCCGCCAACAAAGTTTCAGATTTAGAACTGAGCTCTTGTTCTTTCGACATGTCTGCGCGCAACGTCACAAGTTCATCTTGCGCGAGTTTAAGCTGGCGTTTGGTCACAGACAATTGGGTGTCAAGTTCATTGGCTTGAGTAGAGGCTCCAGAAAGGTCACTTGCGAGCTTAGCAGCTTTGGCGGATAGTTTTTTGTTCTCGGCTTCTACGCTGTTAAGTCTTGCGAGCTGTGTTTCCATGTTCTCGAGTGATTTGGACAGGTGTGTTACTTTTTGCATCGCCATATGCTGTTGTTCTGATGTGGACTGGATAACCTGCGTCATCGTGCTGACGTAGTCCTTCGCATTGCTGACATCATGTAATGTCGGCGCAGCTTTTGATCGAGCGAACAAGGCTGTTTTCATATTATTCTTTAAGGTTGAAAAAGACATTTTACCTCCAGCACTTCATGTATATTGATGCAGCCCCACACCCCATATTCGGTTAAGAATAGTTCGCGTGATTTGGGTTAATGAAGCGTTAAATTCCACCCACGATAGAGAGAGAGCGGTCGAAAAAAAATGACAGGAAACATCTCTTTGCTGATAAGACGTCTTCATGAAACC
>CAZFWZ010000025.1:1509-19233 GCA_964522765.1 uncultured Caulobacterales bacterium
CGATGCAGTTTCCGCTCATCGCCCTCATCTATTGGGCGAGCCGGCCACCAAAGCAAAGCTAATCTATTTGAAAATCGTCTGGGCGGTACCCTGGGTCAGGATAGGCGGGGTTCATCGCCTCTAACGTCTCCCGCACTTTGGCGGTAATGATGGCTTTGCGCGTGGTTCGGTTATCGGACGGAATGACATGCCAAGGGGCGTGAGGGGTTGAGGTTCGCTGTACCATCGTTTCATAAGCGCTCATAAAATCTGGCCAAAGCTTACGGTCGTCCAAATCACCCGGATTAAACTTCCAGCGTTTGCCCGGCACAATCAAGCGGTCACGCAAGCGCTCGCCTTGCGCCTCATAGGAGATGTTGAGCATAAACTTTAGGACGGTGGTGCCATTCTCGGTCAGGTGGCGTTCAAAGTCATTTATCTGCTCATAGCGCTGCTCGACGGCTAGCTGGGATGCAAAACCGCGCACTTTGACGACCAAAACGTCTTCATAATGACTGCGATTAAAAACTGTAATCTGTCCCTTGGCTGGGCAAACATTGTGGATGCGCCACAGATAATCCTGCGCGAGTTCGGTTTTATTCGGGGCCTTAAACGCCGCCACTTTCACGTTTAGCGGCGGGGTATAGGCAAATATCGCCTCTGTGGTGCTATCCTTGCCGCTCGTGTCCATGCCCTGCAATACAATGAGTAATGAGCGCTCGCTTTCGCCGTAAAGTTTGTGCGCCAGATCTCGGATGAGTTTTGCGTCCTCTTTCATAGATTTTCTGAGGTCTGATTTTGACGCGCCTAAATCGACTCGGCTTTCATGATCCGCAAGGCTAAAGTTGTTAGGGTTTTTAATCAGGTAATCTGACGTCTTCATGAGGCGGCTCCAGCTTGCATTTCTGATAGTTCTAACCACTCCATCTCAAGCGTGTCTAGCGTGTCTTGAATTTCGGCCATTGCTTCGGATGTCGCCATGAAGCCGTCAGGGTCACGCGCGAAATAATCAGGGTCACTCATTTTTTCCGTCATCTCCGTAATACGGGCTTCGGCAGCGGCGATTTCTTTAGGTAATTGCTCGAGCCTAAATTTATGCTTGTAAGAGAGTTTGGGCGCAGATGACGCGGCCTCGGAGGCTCCGCTTTTACTGGCTGCATTTTTCTTAGCTTCGCTTTTGCTCGGGCCAGAACTATCAAGACGGCCCCTAGCCGTAACGCCCTTGCCGCGCTGCGCGACCATATCAGAATAGCCGCCCGCATAGACTTGCCAGTGCCCATCGCCTTCATAACCCACGGCGCGTGTCACTGTGCGGTCGAGAAAATCACGGTCATGGGAAACGATTAAAACAGTACCTTTATAATCGGCGACAAGTTCTTGCAGCAAGTCCAGCGTTTCCAAATCCAGGTCATTGGTCGGCTCGTCGAGTACTAAAAGGTTAGACGGATGACGCAAACCCCGTGCAAGCTGAAGTCGCCCGCGCTCCCCGCCTGAGAGAACATGCAAAGGCGTGCGCTGCTGCTCGGGGGCAAAAAGGAAATCTTTCATATAGCGCACGACATGAACCGACTCCCCGCCGACAATCACCGTGTCACTGCCCCCGTCCGTGAGCGCTTCTTTAAGCGTCCATTCCGGGTTTAGGCTTTCGCGCTTTTGATCAATAATGAGCGGCTGAAGATTTGTGCCCAAATCAATGCGGCCACTATCCGCTTCGAGCGTCCCCATGATAAGCTTAAGCAGTGTCGTTTTGCCAGAGCCGTTGGGACCAATCACACCAATACGTTCGCCGCGGTTAATTTTAATCGAGAAATCATCAACAACCGTGCGGCCATCAAAGCCTTTGGACACTGTCTCCATACGCACGACAGATTTCCCAGATTTTTGCGCTGAAACAACTGTCGCGCTCATGCCCCCTTGAACGCTACGGTGTTCTTTATGGCTCTTGCGCAAAGCGGCAAGTTCTTTGACGCGGCGCACATTACGTTTACGCCGGCCAGACACGCCGTGAACAATCCAGTGCTGCTCGCGTGCTATTTGGCGGCCAAGCTTGTGCTGCTCAAGTTCTTCTTCCTCAATCAACTTATCGCGCCAATCTTCAAATGCGCCAAAGCCTTTGTCGAGTTCGCGCGTCTGTCCGCGGTCCATCCAGACAGTGCGGCGCGAGAGGCGTTCGAGAAAACGTCTATCGTGGGAAATCAGTACAAGCGCGCTGCTCATCCCCATAAGCTCCTCTTCAAGCCATTCAATTGCGGGTAGGTCCAAATGATTGGTCGGCTCATCTAGCATCAATAAGTCAGGTTCAGGCGCAAGTGTCCTCGCCAGCGCCGCGCGACGGCCCTCACCGCCTGACAAATTAGTGGGCGATTCGTCCCCTGTCAGGCCGAGACTTTCGAGAAGATAAGGAATACGGTAAGCTTGATCAGCCCCTTCCAGCCCGTCTTCGACATACTCGCGAATACTCGAAAAACCAGATAGGTCTGGTTCTTGCGGGAGATAGCGCAATGTTGTTCCGGGCTTGACGAAACGTTCCCCATCGTCCGCTTCAACAAGGCCCGCCGCCATTTTCAAAAGTGTAGATTTACCCGACCCATTTCGCCCGACCAAACACAGCCGGTCACGCGGGTTCACGGTCAAATCCGCCCCCGTCAAGAGGGGCGTTGTACCAAAGGTCAGCTGCATATTTTGCAGGGTCAGTAAAGGAGGCTGGGCCATAGTTCATCTCGTTTCGCGGGCCTCTTAACATGCTAGGCGCGCTTGTCAGTTTTATTTCATCTGTTTGCTGTTTTTTGCAGTCCAAGTCGTCTTCGTTATGAGGTCATAATAAAGGTCATAGCGAAGGTTATTTACCTCTAAACTACGGTAACTTAGGCCCAAACGAATTTTTTTAATTACATGGCCTTTAGCTTGGCATAAGAAAGGTTATGTTTATTGCCGCTTACATCCAGACTCGGCCTGTCTTGGGCACTTTAAGATGCTTAGCCATTTTAATAACCTTTATAGTGGCCGCTATGTCGCTTGCGCCGCCTGTCTTTTCGCAATCCTCGCCGCCTGTCGTCACAGCACCGGAGAATATATCAATCAGCTCGATTGAGCGCGCCCGAGAGCGCGTCAAAGACCTGCCTGACCTCAGCGAAACTCAAATCACAAATGCAACGTCGGCCTATGACACAGCTGAGACCGCCTTTAAGGGTGCTCAGGCTCAACTCGAAGACGCCAAACGCTTCAACCAAATTATAGTCACAGGTCCAAAACGCCTCGAAGAGTTACAAGCGCAGATTAAAAACATGCAAGCCCTTACCGCAGCCGATTTGGAGGCGCAGGCGGACAGTTTAACGGCTGAAAAACTTAGCAATATGGAACAAAGCCTTATCGCTAAGGAAGCTGAGCAACGCGCACTAAGATCACAAGTCACTGATCTTCGCACAGAATTAGAAAATTTGCAGTCTCGGCGTGCGCAAGCCCCAAAAGACCAAACAGATGCTGTAGCGAGTATCAACGATTTATCTGAGCAAATCATTGCCCGCCGCGATAATGATAATGACCCCGTTGCCATAGCTCAAACAGTCGCCCTAAAATCACGACTTTACTATAGGCGCGCACAAGCCGTCGCTATTGAAAATGAAATTGCAAGTTTCGCGGAACACCAACGTGTACTTCTTGCCCGAAACGATTTGGCCCAGCTTGAACTCACGCGTATTTCTGAGGAGGTCACGGCCTTTCAGCGTCTTACAGGACAGCAGCGCACTGTTGATGCGCTTCGCGTTGTTATAAAAACTGAATCTGCCTACGATACCCTTAAAACGACTGAAAGCCCTAGGCCTCATCCTCTTGTACTTAGTTATGCTAAAGAGAACGTTGATCTCTCTCATCAACTTGAAGATATAGCGCAAGAAGCCAGTAAATTACCACAGCGCCAAGCCCAAACACGCAGCCAGATTGATATTTTAGAAACAGATTTATCAACGGCAGAATCGCTCATTGCTCTCGGAAACCTCTCACGGCAATCTGCAACCACATTACGTCAATTACGCAATGATAACGAAACTGTTGAAGAGGTGCAGGATGAGATTTCGGCGCTGAACGAAGATATTGCTGTGGCGACACAAAATCAACTTCTCGCGCAAAATCGAATGAGGCAAATTGGCCCCGGCGACGCCGATGTTAGCATTTATGTCAAAAAATGGTCTGAAGAGCGTTCTGCAACAGATCCGGTCACAGACGCAGATTTGGCTAACCTTGCAATCCTTCATGAGGATAGGCGGGAAATTTTGCGCGACATTACAAACGCCGCGCGAGACCGTCTTGAGACTTTATCTCAGTTCAAAGCGACGATGGACACACTGCTGAGTAGCTCCACGAAATTGGCCAATGTCCTGGACACTAATTTGCTATGGCTACCGAGTATCGAAGCTATTGATTTGAGCTGGCCAGAAAAAGTTATCAAAGGCCTTGGGACAACCTTCAGTCCTCGTAATTTTAGCCTTCTGTGGAGATCCCTTATAGCATCAGCGAAAGCCAATCTCGGGATAGTTATTATTCTGGTTATGGCCGCGATAGGCTGCTTCACTTTACGTAAACGCTTGTGGAAAGATATTGAGCGCCGCGGAGCTATAGTTGGCCGCGTTCAAAAAGATAACTATCTACAAACTCCTGCTGTCATCATCGCCGGCCTAATCATTGCCTTACCACTGCCCATTATGTTTTTCTTAGCAAGCATTTTGTTTGCTCTTTCACCCGTGCGCGACCTCTTTGTGTCGGAGCTCGCCAAAATAAGCTACTATCTCGCATTATTCATGACATCGTTTTTGACTTGGCGTGTCTGGGACTCGGACAAATCTTTATTTGATAAGCATTTTAAATTAAGCGCCGAATTGCGCGGCGCAATTAATCGCGAGCTCCGTTGGTTTATTCCATTTACAGCAACGTCAACGGCGCTCATCGGACTCACCATCGATAGTAAAGATCCCAATGTCTTTGAAGGTTTTAGCCTCGCCGCTTTTATAGTCACCTCGCTCGCCTTGTCCTATGTCGCTTATAAAATCATATGGAAACCCTTCCGCGCGGGTAATTCCTCAGGCCAACCTTTAGAGAGTTCCCAAAAATACTCAGGACTATTTGCAGTCACTATGATGGGCATACCTCTGCTCTGCGCTATTTTTGCTAGCTTTGGATATTATGAAACGGCCTATGAATTACTTTACCGCTTGTTTATTTCAGGTGGGCTGCTTGTCGCAACCTATATTGTTTATGGGCTGACACGGCGTACAGTCGTCATCAGCAAAAGGCGCATTGCGCTTGCCCAAGCCATTGAGCGGCGTGATAAAGCGATCAAAGCACGTGAAGCGCAAAAAGAGGCAGAAGATCGCGGCGAGGAGATCGCGCCGCCCCCCGCCGTAAACTATGAAGAGATTGATATTGAAACCGTCAGCCGCCAGACGGAACAGCTCCTCAACGCCATTATGCTTGTGCTCTTCGCCGTATTAATGTGGGCAATTTGGTCGGACCTTCTGCCCGCGCTTAGCTTCTTTAATAATGTCGAACTGGGCCATTACAGGGTCGACACCATTGACCTTGAAACAAACACCGCCTTAACCGTGGAACGCGCCATTACGCTTTGGAATGTCATTCAGTCCGTTGTGATACTCTGTCTCACCGTATTGGCCGCGCGAAATCTTCCGGGCTTTTTGGAGATTTTTGCCCTTAACCGGCTCGGCTTTGATGCAGGCACACGCTACGCCATCGTTACCATTCTGGGCTATATTATTTTTGGCCTCGGAGTATTTTTGGGCCTCGACAAATTAGGACTACAATGGTCACAGCTCAAATGGGTTGTCACCGGTCTATCCGTGGGTATTGGTCTGGGCTTGCAAAAGATTATTGCGAACTTCGTTTCAGGCCTCATCATCCTCTTTGAACGCCCTGTGCGCCTTGGCGATTATGTCACGATTGGGGAGCAATCAGGTAATGTCACCCGCATTCAAATCCGTGCCACAACGCTAATTGATTTGGATAATCGCGAAATTATCATACCGAATGAAGCGTTGATTTCAGAGCGAGTCACCAATTGGACCTTATCAAACTCAATCACCCGCCTCATCACTCATGTTGGCGTCGCATACGGCACTGATACAGATAAGGTCAAAGCCATTATGATAGATGTTGCGAAGGCCAATCCGCTCGTTCTCGACACACCCACCCCACAAGTTATTTTCAGCGGCTTTGGTGATAGCTCGCTGGATTTCCAGTTACGGGCCTATCTAAAATCATTTGAAGACCGCGAACCTACGCGTCATGCGCTGCATTCAGAAATAAATATGGCCTTTGAAAAAGAAGGTATCACCATCCCTTTCCCGCAGCGCGATTTACACGTCATCACCCCTGATGCCGCGCGCATCATCAAAGGCAAGCCGATTAAGGCATAAGCTAAATTGAGGATATGTTACGCGACAATGAGGCTCGACAAATCCGCCGAAGCTGTCATCACTTAATATCTAATCGTCTACTGGGACTATTTAAATAATGCGCCATTTGTTCTTTGCTGGGTCAATTCTGTCTGCCCTCCTCGCCAATACAGCTGTCGCGCAGACCGCAGATCCGCTTGGCGAAATCATAAATGTACCCTTAAGAATATATCCCGAAATAATTGTGGAGGGCATATATGACGGCGGCGCCCGTACGCTAGATATCCCCGCTTCAGTTGATATCATTACAAAAGACCAAATCGAGCTTTCTGCGGCTGTCCACCCCGCCGAAGCGCTCAACACTGTTGCAGGCGTCAACATTCACCGCGGCTCTGGGCAGGAGCATCTTACCGCTATTCGCTCGCCTGTCCTCACGGGCGGCGCAGGGGCTGGCTCCTTCCTGTATCTTGAGGACGGCGTGCCTTTGCGCGCCGCAGGATTCGCCAATGTGAATGGTCTTTTTGAAGCCGGCACAGAATTCGCGGGCAAGCTGGAAATCTTCAAAGGCCCCGGCCCCGCGGCCTATGGCTCCAATGCGGTACATGGCCTTATTAATGTACAATCTAGCAATTTTCGCGAGCCAAATACGGCCCGTATTCTCGCAAGTGATGACGGACTTCTCTCAGCCGTGGTCAGTGCAGGGACAGAAAACCTGCGCGCCTCTTTGTCTGCTGTGCATGACAACGGCTTTCGCGATGATAGTGGATTTGATCAGCAAAAGTTCCAGATTAAACATTTTGCTGAATTTGACGAATGGACCATAAATAGCCTCGCCAGTTTTAACAATCTCAATCAGGAAACCGCAGGCTTCATTCAGGGGGATGACGCCTTTAAAGACAAAGACATCGCGCAAACCAATCCCAACCCCGAAGCCTTTCGGGATGGCAAAAGCTATCGCCTCCAAGCCCGTTTTGAGCGCGAGCTTTCAGGCCACACTCTCGCCCTCACCCCTTATGCGCGGCGCGCCGAGCTACGTTTCCTGCGCCATTTCGTACCCGGCCAAGCGCTTGAGAAAAACGGCCATACGTCTGTTGGGCTACAGTCCGCTTATTTCGATGACGATTTCAACATTGGCGTAGACGTCGAATATACGGACGGCTTTCTTTTTGAATTTCAAGACAACCCCGATGCTTTTTCATTCGTGCAAGGCCTGCATTATGACTACGAAGTTTCGTCTATTGTTGGGGCTGCTTACGCAGAAAAAGACTTTCGCCTAACGCCAAGCACCGATCTAAAAATTGGCGCGCGCGCGGAATATACCCATTACGATTATACCAATAACGCGAGCGTCGGGCAAAGCGGGCGCTTTATTCGCGTGGCAGATCGTAAAGATGATTTTTTTACCCTCACGCCTAAAGCCAGCCTCATCCATACCCTGGATAATGGTAGTATCGCCTATGCCCGCGCCGCGCGCGGCTCTCGCGCGCCGCAGGTCACTGATCTTTATTCCGTGCAGCTCAATCAGCTCGCCGGCGAAGCCGATGTCGAAACGCTCGACAGCCTAGAAGCTGGTTATAAATTCTTTCGCGGTAATGCGAATTTTGAACTCGCGGCCTTCGCAATGTGGAAAGACAATTTTTTCTTTCGTAATGCCAATGGATTTAACGTCACCAATGGTAAGACAAACCATATCGGCATAGAGGGTAGCCTCACGCTTCCCCTCACCGAGTGGCTGAGATTTTCCGCGGACGGAACACTGGCCAAACATACATATGATTTCACACTTGATGAAGGCTCAGCGGCCAACACCATTACCGACGGCACGCGCGTTGATAGCGCCCCTGATACGCTCGGGACATTTCGCCTGACGGCCACGCCGACGCAAAGCTTGCTCACCGAGATTGAATGGCGGCATGTCGGCAGCTATTTCACTAATCCTGGAAATACGAATGAATATGAGGGTCATGATATTTTTGTAGGGCGGGTGAGTTACGCTTTGCCTAGCGGCCTTAAACTCAGCGGCCGCGTCGATAATATATTCAATACAAGATATGCGGACCGCGCAGATTTTGCCTTTGGCAATGAGCGTTTCTTCCCCGGACGGCCGCGCACCTTATTTGTGGGACTCTCGGCTGAATTCTAGCGTTTGACCGCCGCCTCAATTCGCCCTACATCGCCCCTATGCATATTTCTGATTCAAAACTCGCTTCTGTCGTTGACCGCTTTGAGCAAATCGAGGCCCGCATGGGCGTGACCACAGAAAGCGGCGAAATTGTCCAGCTTGGCAAAGACTATGCTGAGCTTAAGCCTGTCGCGGACGGGGTCAGAAAACTCCAAGACGTGCGCGCTGAGATGGAAGAACTCGAATTGATGCTCAGCGATCCGGAAATGGCGCCCATGGCCAAGCCAGAACTACAAGCCCTGAAAGACAAACTCCCTGATATAGAGCATGAGGTTGCGCTTCTCCTGCTGCCCAAAGACCGCGATGACAATGCCTCTATTGTGCTTGAAATTCGCGCGGGAACAGGCGGCGATGAAGCGGCAATTTTTGCGGGCGATTTATTTCGCATGTATAGCCGCTACGCGTCTCTGAACGGCTGGAAAGTTGAAATTGAAAACGAATCCGAAGCCGATATGGGCGGCTATAAAGAAATTATCGCCTCTATCAGCGGTGCAGGCGTGTTTGGACAAATGAAATTTGAAGCGGGCGTTCACCGCGTGCAGCGCGTGCCCGTCACGGAAACGCAGGGCCGCATCCATACCTCTGCCGCCACGGTCGCCGTGCTGCCAGAGCCCGAAGATATCGATATTAATTTCTCTATGGGTGATGTGCGAGTGGATACAATGCGAGCCTCTGGCGCAGGCGGCCAGCACGTCAATAAAACCGATTCCGCCGTGCGCATGACCCATGAACCGTCCGGCATTGTTGTCGTTTGCGACGCCAAGTCTCAGCACCAAAACCGCGCCAATGCCGAACGCATCCTTAAAATGCGCCTATACGATATGGAGCGCGAGCGCCTTGACGCCGAACGCGCAGGCGACCGCAAAGCCCAACTTGGCAGCGGGGACCGAAGTGAGCGCATCCGCACCTATAATTACCCTCAGGGGCGCGTCAGCGATCACCGCATTAATCTCACGCTCTATAACTTAGACAAAATCGTCGCTGGCGATGCCCTCAGCGAAGTCATCGACGCCCTTATTGCCGAAGACCAAGCCGATAGATTGGCGGAAATGGCCAACGACCTATAATTCATTTTATGAATTTAGGCCGAAAAGAAATAGGTTTTAATATGTACGCCGTAGCCTACCGCTTCACCCTCCTCCCCAGCGCCATACAATTTGGCGCGCGCGCCGCCCAAGCCGAGTTCATAGACACATGGTCCGGCTTCACAGAATTTTTCAAAACCCACTGCGGTGCGCTTGGCTCTCGCCTGCATATCGGCGAGGAGGGCGCGTTTTACGCCTATGCGCAATGGCCCGACAAAGCGGCGTTTGACTCGGCCAGTGACGTCCCTCCAACAGATGAATTTACGAAGCTTCGCGTGAAGTGGAGTGAGCTTTGCGCGCCAAGTGAAATTTTATGGCAAGGTGATGTCATCGCTTCCCTTTAGGTGAGCGTAAAATAATATCGTTTATTTAGTTAGGGTATTTTTGTTAAATGAGCGTGCCGACAAATATGCGTATTAGGTTGAGTCAGCTTAAAGATATACCCGCCATGTCTGCGGTAGAAAAATCTGCAGCAAGCGCATTTTTAGCTATTCCCGAATTAAGTTGGCTCGCAGCTAGTGATGTCATGAGCCCTGAAACGCACCGAAAAGCTATAACAGCAAAGACATGCTGGGCCGCGGAGGACAAACACACCAACACTATCGTCGGCTTTCTTTGCGCAGAGGAGATAGGGACAGAGCTTCATCTACAAGAGGTGTCTGTCCATGCAGATGTCCAAGGACAAGGTATTGGCACAACTCTTATTGACGCGGCCCTAGACGACGCCGCGCTCAAAGGCCTGCAATCAGCAACGCTTACGACTTTTATTAATGTGCCTTGGAATGCGCCGTTTTACGAAAAACTAGGGTTTGAGATCATTGAAGATAAGCTACTCGGCGACCGGCTTTCCAGCTTGCTTTTAGAAGAAGCACGTCATGGCCTGCATCGAAACAAGCGCTGCGCAATGCGGAAACCTATTGGATTAGGACTATAGCTTGATATTTTGACATCGTTATCACGTGCTCGGCTCAATGATGTCTACTTCCCAAATCCGGCATTTACATTTATGGTAATGAGAGCGGAGATTATAAAATGCAAACATTCATGTCGGACAATGATGTTGTAGACCGGATTCTCACTCATATCGAAAACAAAACCACGGACCGAGGGGATGAGGTGTGGCAAGAACCCGTTGATAATTATCGCTCTACTGAACGTTTTGAACAAGAACTCGCAGTCTTAAGATCCGTACCGACACCCTTTTGCCCGTCTACCGCGCTCGCCAATCCAGGAGATTATATTGCGCGGCGAGCAGCAACGACGCCCTTAATTGTGGTGCGCGGCAAAGATAAAAGAGTACGCGCTTTTAAAAATTCCTGCCGCCACCGAGGAACTGAATTGGTGTCGGGTAAAGGATGTGCAGGCGCATTTGTTTGTCCCTATCACGGTTGGTCCTATGGGTTAGACGGGGCGTTGCTAGGCATACCACACGAAGATGGGTTTCCGGATTTTGACAAGCTGGCGAATGGCTTAGCTGAAGTCACAGTTATCGAAAAAAACGGTATAATCTTTATTGTTCAACAAGACCCGAGCAAGCCCCAAGCTGGAGAGCATGACATGCTAAGGGGGCTGCCGGAGATATTAAAAGACGATCAAATTATTTTTGATGAGTCAGAAGTTATTGTGGAAGCCAATTGGAAGCTTCACCTGGAAAGTTTCCTCGAAGGCTATCATATTAAACCTGCTCATAAGAACACGTTTTTTCCGTTCGGATATGATAATTTAAATGTAATCGAATTTTGCGGGCCTCATTCCCGCGTCACATTTCCGTTTAGGCGGATCGAGAATCTCAAAGAGGCTGCTTCGCAAGATTATGACATCTCTGATAAGCTCACATATGTGACTCATATGTTCCCCAATGTGATATTGGCTGAACTCTCTCATCACCGAACTCTTGGGGTCATCGAGCCCCTCACTGTAAACCGGACGAAAATCAAGTCCTACCACATAACCAAGTCAACAGATAATACCGGTAAAGAGGCAGCCTTACAGGCCGCCAAGCGTGACCTAGCTTTTGTTAACGAGACTGGCCAGAAAGAAGACATCGCTATGGTCACGGGAATACAGCGTAGCCTTCATTCGGAGGCGAATAAGACGTTTACCTTTGGGCATTTCGAGCCGGCAATTGTTCATTTCCACAAACAATTAGCAAAGCATTTAGAACAAAAAGGTCGGCTTAAGTAAGCATTCGCGCGCAGCGCAAACGCTTTAATCAAAAAGCGGCGTACTCAAATATCTCTCCGCAAAACTCGGGATAATTGTCACAATGCGTTTGCCGACCATATCGGGGCGCGTAGCCACGATGAGGCTGGCGGCTATGGCGGCGCCGCTGGAGATGCCGACAGGGACGCCGTCTTCTGCGGCGACATGTTTGGCCGTGCCAAAGGCGGCATCATTGGAAATTGTGACGACGTCATCAATGATATCTGTACTCAAAACATCTGGCAGAAAGCCTGCACCAATGCCTTGGATTTTATGCGGACCTTTTTCGCCTTTGGAAATCATCGGGCTGCCGTCTGGTTCTACCGCGATAATCTGGCAATCAGGGTTTTTCTCTTTCAGGAAACGCCCAGCTCCTGAGAGCGTACCGCCTGTGCCCACGCCCGAAATAAAGGCATCAACCTGTCCATCGCAATCGGCCCAAATTTCAGGACCCGTCGTTTTATAATGCATGAGCGGGTTGGCCGCGTTCACGAACTGGCCCGCCTGAACTGCACCTTTTGTTTTAGCGACTATCTCGTCCGCTTTGGCCATCGCGCCGGGGATGCCGCCCGCCGCTTCAGACAGGACAAGTTCCGCGCCGAGCAACTTCATCATTTTGCGGCGCTCAATACTCATTTGCTCTGGCATGACCAAAATGGCTTTATAGCCCTTGGCCGCCGCCGCGAAGGCAATGCCAATACCTGTATTGCCAGAGGTGGGCTCAACAATCGTGCCACCGGGCTTTAAAATACCGTCCGCTTCCATCTGCTCCACCATGGCCACGCCGATGCGGTCTTTGACGGAGGCAATCGGATTAAAGAACTCAAGTTTATAGGCGAGATCCGCTCGCAGCCCTTCTGTGATACGCGGAAGGCGCACAAGCGGCGTGCCGCCAACGGTGTCTAAAATGCTGTCATAAATTTTGCCGCGCGGGCTTGCGAAACTGCGTGTCATAATCTGTCCTTCTCTTTGACTAAATGATAGGGACTCCAAGCTTTTTAATAAAGGGTTACTTCTTCAATCCATGCTTTCTCAATAATCCCCGAAATTGATGATAGGACAGCGACAGATAATCTGCCGCTCGCCCCTGATGCCCCTGCGCCCGCGTCAAAGCCTCATCAATCAACCCGCGTTCAAAAACCATGACGCGCACTTGAAAGTCCGCCGTGTCTATTGCGGGCGCTCGCGGCAACTCATTTGAAACCGTTGCAGTCTGCAGCGTGGGCTGCGACGGCGAGCTGTGAAACGTCCCTTCAAATGGGTCCAGCACCAGCTCGTCTATAGGCAGAAGAAGGCTCTCATCCGCGAGAAACGCCTTCGCCACGCTGCGCTCCACGCAAAGCTTAAGCTCGCGCACATTGCCGGGCCAGCTGCGCTCCATGAGTTTCGCCATGGCTTCGGGCGTGAATCCCGAAAAACGCTCCGCTCCGAGCTGGCTCACGATTTTGCGCCCGAAATGTTGTGACAGCGGCGGAATATCCTCAAGCCGCATGCGCAGCGGCGGCAAGCCGAGCACATTAAAAGCAATGGCATCTAGCAAATCTGCCCGAAAGTCTCCCGCCTGCGCCAGAGCCGGTAAATCGGCTGAGGCCGCACAGACAAGACGTATATCAAATTCAGAGCTGTCCCCTATGTTATCAACCGCCCTGCGCTCTAGCGTTTGCAGCAGCTTTTCTTGCAAGGCGGGCGAGCAGGCGTCGATATGGTCAAGAAAAACTGTCCCGCCGTCGCCTCTTATGAAGATAGATTCTATATCTGCACGACCATCAGAGGCCATGCCGCCAAAGAGCTCTGCTGTTAATTCGGTCTCATTATAAGCCGCGCAATTTAGCACGACATAGACTTGTTCCCAGCGCGGAGAGAGGAAATGCAGGCGCGAGGCGATAAGTTCTTTACCTGTGCCGCGCTCCCCAACCAATAAAACGGCCCGGTCTAGGCTCGCAATATCAGAGACTCGGTCCATGAGGGCATGGAAAACGGGCGATTCACCAATGGGTTGTTGCGATAGCAATGCCATATTTAGTAATATATACTAAATTATATGGATATAATAGCTAATTTATTGGTTTAAATTACTAATTTATTTATACCCGTATTTCAAAATTATAAAAAACCATTATTATTCAATCACTTAAAAAATATCGACTTTTTGTTCCTCTGTGTCATCTTGTGGATGTCGCCGCAGAGATGAGGGGACGAAAGAGAAAAGCCCGATAAAGCAGTCAAAATGAGTGCCAGAGGGTCCAACAAAGGAGAGAGAAAAATGACATATCGGACTTTTGATATCGACATGGCAGAGACAGCGGGTGCCACCGCTTCTGCGCCAACATTAGACGCGGTGAGCCGCACACGTTCACGCCGCCGCCACAGCGTTATGAACCGCCGCTCATCTGGCTGCCACATACGCGGCTTTGGAATTTAATCATGCGGGATTTCGACGAAGAAATGACCGCACGCACTGATAGCTGGCGCATTAAAGGCGCCCGCTTCCTTCGCTACCTTTCAACCCGCAAGATGGAATGTTGGGGCTTTTTCGCTGCCGGCTATCTCATCGCCACAATTTTCTAGGCCATCCGGCCCGAAACCAAGACTAAAACTAGGAGACACATTATGGGAATTTTTTCTCGCATGGGTGACATCATCAACTCAAATCTAAACTCGATGATCGACAAAGCCGAAAACCCCGAAAAGATTGCACGTCTGATCATCCAAGAAATGGAAGACACACTTGTCGAGGTTCGTACAGACGCCGCCCGCAATATCGCAGAGCGCAAAGAGCTCGGCCGTAAGGCGGAAAGCTATAAAGGCCGCGCCGCTGAATGGGCCAAAAAGGCTGAAATCGCGCTGACGAAAGACCGCGAAGACCTCGCCCGCGGCGCACTGCAAGCCAAGCAACAAGCTGAGAATATGAGCGAAGTGGTTCTGTCTGAGATAGATGTTCTTGACGAAGCCGTAGCCAAAGCTGATGCAGATTTGTCAAAGCTTCAAACGAAACTAGACGAAGCGCGGGCTAAACATAAAGCGCTGATGATGCGCGGCACTGTTGCCAAGAGTCAAATTAAGATGCGCACTGTCATGACAGACAACCGCGTTGGTGATGCCCTCGCTCGCTATGAGCGCATGGAACGCAAAGTGGATGAACTTGAAGCTCATGTCGAAGCCTTCGATTTAGGGGCTGGCGAGAGCCTTGAGAGCCAGTTCGCTGAGCTTGAAGCCAATGACGCGATTGACGCAGAACTTGAAGCGCTCAAAGCGAGCCTGAACAAGTCCGTCAAAAAAGTCACCAAAATGGCAAGTAAGTAACCCGTAAGCGAATTAGAGAGACGCTTACACGCCGCGCGGTCAGTCCCTTCGAACCCTGTCCTTCTGCCTCCCCCTCATTGACAGAACAGACACGGAAAGACGGACCAAGCGGCACCCTTAAAGAGAGAGAGAATTTATTATGGAAGGTATTTTAGCCCTTTTAATCCCAATTATCGCCGTCGGCGGTGGACTTAGCTTGGGTGCCTTAGGTATGCACCACAAGCATAAGGAAAAAATGATGGGTCAAATGTCGGAAGACCAACTTGCCGAACTCGACCAAATGTCAAAAATCGCAGACATTCTAGACCAACGCGTAAATGTCCTAGAGCGCATTCTAGATGATGAAGTCCCAAATTGGAGAGGTAATGATGACAAAACGATATAAAAACAAAATACACCGCGCCTTCAATGATGATTATTGGGACGGGTCAGACGATGGGTATGCGTATTCAGAGCCGCATAAGAAGTTTCGCCGTAATAAAATAGACGGCGTGATTGGCGGGGTCTGCGCGGGTATCGGTGACTATGCGGGCCTAGATCACACGATTGTTCGGATTATCTTTGTGTTACTTGTGATATTCACAGGCTTCCCACTGATTATCTATCCCATCCTCTGGGTATTTGTACCTAAGGACACACGCGCCCCTTATGTAAGAGAATATCGTGAAGCGCGCCGCGCTCGCCGCGAGAACCCAAGTCAGCCTGTGCGTACAGCGAATTTCAGAGACGTTAAGTCAAAGTACCGCTCGCTGGAAACACGTTTGCAAGACCTAGAGCGCAATATCACCTCTAAGGAATGGAAGCTTAACCGCGAGTTTCGCGACCTCTAAAACATCACAAGGCGCGCTGTGCCAAGCGCGCCTTCCCTGAACAACAATCATGCAAAGGAGAGAGATCATGATAAAGACAACTGCCATTATTTTCGCCAGCGCCGCCTCATTAGGCGCAAGCACATCCCCCGCACCAACGTCCAACCCAGAGCCTAAAGCCCCCGCTCATTTTGAAATTACCGCAGGCCCGCTCAATATCATTCGTGAAAACGGTGAGACGAATTTCAAAATTGACCCTGCCTCTAACTCGCTTCTTCGGATTGAGTTGTCCAGCGGCAAAACGCTCAATATTCAGCTTTAGGCATGATCATGAGAAATTTGATATCCCTTACGGCATTGTCGGCAGCGCTATTGAGCACGCCTGCCTTTGCTGATGAGGCGCAGTCCCTGCTCATCAAAGACTTCATCGGTATAGTCAATATAACCACTGGCGATAGTTTCAACGTCTCAGACGATAAAGACGGCATCCATGAAATCCGCGATACCGGTCTTATTATTGATGGCAATCAGACGGTTGATCACAGCCGGTGCAAATCCTCTGGAAGCACTATCAGAATCAGTATTGGTAAGAAAAATCTGTTTACACAATTTGGCGGGTATAAAAATTTGGAAGACTACCCCAATCTTGACATCACCGTGCCCGAAGGCACTCACCTTGAGATTACCGATAGTGTGATATTCGGAACAGGTGAGGACTTTGGTAGTATTGACGTCCATATCAAGAGCTGCGGCTCGCTAGAAATTGGCGATGTAAATGGCACGGCCGAACTCAAGATATCAGGCTCTGGTGATTTCGCTGCGGGCAATATGAAATCCACAAACCTTCGCATATCGGGCTCTGGCGACGCCGCTATTGGCGATATGACAAATGCTATTATCAAAGTTTCTGGATCTGGTGATTTAGAAGGCGGCAATATTATCGGCAGCGCTAAGATAAAAACAACAGGCTCGGGTGACATCGAACTAGGGGCCCTCACGGGCGACATCGTCTATGAAGGACGCGGCTCCTCCGATTTGTTTCTAGACCAAGTAAACGGCCGCGCGTCAATTAATCTCACTGGCTCAGGTGATGTCGAAATCGACAAAGGCACTATCCCAGAGCTGCTACTCACCTCGCGCGGTTCCAGCGAATTTGATTTTGGCGGCACAGCAGGCGACGTCACAGTCGTCACCTCAGGCTCCAGCGAAGTCGACATAGATGACGCAACAGGCGAGCGCGAAGTTAAGACCTCTGGTTCAGCTGAAGTCAAAATTGGCGATACACGCTACGACGACTAATTTAGATTTAAAAATTGGCTCCCGCATTCATCCAGTGCGGGGCTAAGCGCGCGTAGCTCTCAGGCCCAAAGGTGGGGCTCTCTCTCGCCTTAACGCCCCAGAGCTGCGCGCAATTCTTCCAGAGCAGCACGTTTTTTAGCGCTTTAGCTTTGCGGGCCACGCGACAGGCTCGCCCATAAAATCCGAAACAAGCATGTCTGCCATAAGCGGCGCAAAGACAAACCCCCGCGACCCAAGCCCCGTGAGCGCAAATACATTTGCTTTCATTTGCATAATAAACGGCCACGTCGTTTTAGTGTTCACTCTCACTGCAGCACGCGAGGGCTTTTGCGAAGCGATAGCCGCCTGCCCTACGGCTTTTAGATAGACCTCAAAGTTTCGCGCGTCATCTTCTGCGCTCACCCCGTAAGGATCTACATAGCCTAGCGGCTCATGCGTTGCGCCGAGCAGCATGTCATCACCGA
>CAZFWZ010000025.1:19333-21745 GCA_964522765.1 uncultured Caulobacterales bacterium
AGCAAAGTCGCACGCGCCCGCGCCGGATCTATGACCTGAGCCTTCGGAAAAACCAATTCGCCGCCGCGCCAAATCATTTCCTCGAGAGGCAAAGCAGGTTCATTCGCGAGCGCTTTGAAACGTTTGCTTTGCTCTGGCGTTTGGGGAGCATCTATGACGCCTTCAGACAAAACCGCGCCTATCGCGCGATAGGTCCGCGCAGCATAAAGATAAGACGTAAGCGAAAAACGCGCGAGCGGATTATCTTGGCGATCAAGGCGCGGCTTAACAATAGCCATAGCATTACCGCTAGCCGCTGTGCCGTCATCCGCATCAATGACCACCGCCGCAATACCGCGCCGCTTAAAGGCCTGTGCAAAAGAAGCCCCTGCAATTCCACTGCCGATGATTATGGGGCGCAATGACGCCTCATTTGGCGCGGGGGAGGTATCTGGCATGACGGCCTCTATACGGTGACGCTTTCGGCCAAAACCCTCTACCTTACACACCTCAAAGCCAGCGTTGGCGAGTCCTTCGCGCACAAAGCCTGCGGCCGTAAACGTCCCAACCCGCGCGCCGCCTGCCGACAAACGCCCGACATGCCCCATCACCGTGCCTGACCACATTGCCGGGTTTTTTGCGGGGCTGAAGCCATCTAGAAACCACGCGTCGGCCTGCATGGAGAGACGGGCTAGCGCGGCCTCCACATCATCATGGCACAATGTCAACGTCACGCCGCAGCCCAGATGCAGTACATGTGTCCCCCGTACACGCCCCGGCCAGACTGCCAATAGAGCTTTGGCTTCCTCTTGCAGCTCTGGCCAATAGGACAGCGCCCTTTCCAAGTCTTGTTTTGAAAGTGGGAATTTCTCAATGCTGACAAAATGAAGGCGCTGGCCCTTTCTGTTGCGGCTCTTCCACATTTGAAAAACAGCAAGAAAGTTTAGCCCTGTACCAAAGCCAAGCTCCCCAATCGTGAAAGCACGCAACTTAAATTCTGGCTCTAACCACCGCTCTGGCAACCCGCTGGCACGCAGATACACCTCGCGCGTTTCTTCAAGTCCGCCGTCAACACTAAAATAAATATCGCCAAATTCATCAGAGGCGGGCGTACCGTCTCGCGACCAATCGAGATTCGCCGAAGGGCATAACGTCAAAGAGGGATGCCTGCCCTTATTTTGGGCAGGTCCTGGTGAATTTGGTGCAGACATAGCCTCTTCTATGCGCCGAAGCCGTAAGGCGAAAGCTAATATTGTGTCTCAAAACCTAGCGTTATGGGCCATTTTTAACTCCTCGCTTAAACAAAGGGCAATCAAGACAGTATGTGCACAAATTAAGTTCAGCCGCGGCAACTACCAGAGCTTGCAGGGCTTTTTGATAGAATATCACCGCACAGCTCGTCACAAAAGGCTCACGGAATTACAGACGTCCGCGCCAAATATCTTGGCGTGACTACAGGGAGAAACCATGACGACTTTCAACAAACGACTTAAATTCAGCGCTGCGTTAGCCGTAGTTACAGCCTTTGCCGCAATACCAACGACAGCCTCAGCCCAAGACATTAGCGTCAGCACCGGTGTTGATCTCGTCTCAGACTATGTCTTTCGCGGCGTAAGCCTGGCAGATACAGCGGTTCAGCCTTACGTACAAGCAACAGTCGGCAACCTTACCTTCGGCGCATGGGCTTCAACCGGTTTTGGCAACACATCAAGCGCAGCAGGCGATGAGATTGACCTTTATGCCAACTATAATTTTGGCGTGTCAGACCTCGTCAGCCTTAATGCCGGAATTACATATTATCACTATCCACAAGGCGGTAGCTTGTTTGAAACTGAAAACGGCGCCGCAGGGTCATATGAAGTGTCACTGGGTACAAGCTTTAACACAATGCTAAATCCATCAATCTCGGCCTATTACGACTTTACCCTTGAAGCGTTTACACTCGAAGGCGGTCTTAGCCATTCGGTCGCATTCCCGCAAAATGATAAAGCTTCATTAAATCTTGGCCTAACAGCAGGCCTCGTAGACGGCGACGGCTTTAGCTATGAATATGGAAGCGCGTCAGCCTCTCTTGCATATGCACTTTCCGACAATACATCAACTTACATTGGGGCAAACTACGTGATCAACTCTGAGGACGGGTTGAGCTTTTCTAGGTCACTTGAAGGCAACCCAAAAGATAACTTGTTCTGGTTTGGCGCAGGTATCTCGGCAGGCTTCTAGCCAAATTTAGGCGCTCGCGAATTATAAAAGCGAGCGTCCAATATTTAAAAACTTTTCGCGCCGCCGCTTTATCAAAGTGGCGGCATCCTGTTTTGCATGATGATCAATTTCTTTAATAATCTCCGCGCCAACCATCTTAATTGTGACATCTGGCGCGCGGTGTGCCCCGCCAACCGGCTCATCGATAATCCTATCAATAACGCCAAGTTT
>CAZFWZ010000025.1:21845-27689 GCA_964522765.1 uncultured Caulobacterales bacterium
CCGCGTTCTTCTGCGCCGCGTCCCGGAAAAGCGCCCGCCGTATCCACGAAAGAGACAACCGGAATATCAAAGCGCTGGGCCATCTCCATGAGGCGAACGGCTTTACGATAACCTTCGGGCTGCGCCATACCAAAATTATGCTTGAGCCGCGTTTGAGTATCTGTACCTTTTTCATGCCCCATGACCACAACGCTGCGGCCGCGAATTTTACCCAGGCCGCCCAGCAGCGCATGATCATCTCCGAATTTACGGTCCCCCGCCAGCGGCGTGTAATGAGATACCAGTCCTTTGATGTAATCAAGATAATGCGGGCGCTGCGCATGGCGCGCGACCTGCGTTTTCTGCCAAGGACCAATAGTGTTATACAGAGATTTCAGCTCCTTATCAGACTTCTCGCGAAGGGCGGAAATCTCGCTGGCGTCCGCGCCTTCGGGATTGGAAATCATCTCTTCAATTTTACTATCCAGCGCCGCAATCGGGCGTTCAAAATCAAGATAGGTACGTACAGATGTCATAGCTTTAGCTCATGTAAACAATGGCGCAGACCATAGCGGCCCATGCACAGTCTGCAAGTGTAGAAACAGCAATTTATTGTCATTTCAGCGCTAGTTTTACCCAGCAGGTTCTGGCACAAAGAGTAGCATAATTAGGGTTTTTGAGGTTCATATGCGGTTTTCATTTTTCGGGCTTACAGCTCTTTTTGCAATAGGCAGCCTTTTGGCTTGCACGGCTAAGACAGACGCACCCTCGCCTCAACTTTTTGATCCCGCCGTAAATCTATGGCCCCATGATATTAGCGACGTGCCGCGCGATATGGATGTACACTACGGCGTGTTAGACAATGGTCTACGCTACGCGCTGCAAGCCAATGGTCGGCCAGAGCAAGAAGCCGTTATTCGCCTGACATTTCGCGCAGGCGCTAAGCATGAAAGCCAAGACATGCTCGGCGGGGCACATTTCCTTGAGCATATGGCGTTTAACGGCACTGAAAACGTCCCCGAAGGCGAAATGATTAAATCCTTAGAACGTATGGGCATGTCTTTTGGCGCGGATACTAATGCCTCGACAACATACACACGCACAGACTACCGCCTCAACCTCCCCGAAGTGGATGACGAAACGGTCGATTATGCATTGTTTTTGCTGCGCGAGCTGTCTGACAAAATGCTCATCGAAGAGGCGGCCGTCGAGCGTGAACGCGGCGTGGTCAAAGCCGAAGAAGCCCGCCGTCATGGCCCGCAATATGATGCCTCGCAAGCTTACCAAAAATTCGTTCAGCCGGACGCGCGCGTACTCAAGCGTCCTATCGCAGGAACGCCCGAGTCGCTCGACGCAATGACGGCAGAAAAACTGCGCCGCTATTATGAAACCTATTACCGACCCAAACGTGCCCTGCTGGTTATTGCAGGTGACTTTGATGTGGACGATATGGAGAAAAAGATACGAGATAATTTTGAAGATTGGGTGCCTTTAGCAGAAGACGGCGACGATCCCTTGCCAGAGCTCAACGTCACGGATGGGCTTGAGGCGATGGTTTATGATAATGATGAGCTGACGACATCGGTTACATTTTATGCCGCTAAGCCGCCAACGCCCACGGGCGATACGCGCGCCGAACGCCGCGAGAGTATGATCGCCTCCGCCGCGGCAGGTATTGTACAGCTTCGATTGTCTAAAATGCTAACAGAGGCCAACCGGCCTGTCCTCAATGCAGGAATTTCCTCGAGTAATGGGAAGTACATCAATACGCTTACTGGGTCTTCGAGCGCCAAAGACAATGATTGGCAAAGCGCGATTAACGTCATTGAGGCGGAGGTGCGGCGCACTCTTGAGTATGGTTTTCAGCAGGCAGAGCTGGATGAGTTAATCGCCAATAGCAAACGCTCTCTTACGGACGCCGCCAATTATGCTGCAAAGCGCAGGTCAGGCTCTCTGGTTGGCGGAATCACGGGCGCTTTCAGCGGCGGCAGAGTGCGCACGACGCCCGAATATCAAAAAGAAAATTTCGATGAAATTATCAAAACCATCACGATTGAAGATCTTGAACGCGCCTTTCGCAGCACATGGTCGACAGACTTTCCTAACAAAATTTGGGTCAGCGGCCCAGAGCTTGAAGACGTTACGCAAGAGGATGTTCTAGCGGCCTATAAGGCCGCGAAAGCCCGCGATATCACTCCGCCTGAAACGCGCCAGAACTTAGAATTTGCCTATCAAGACTTTGGTCCTGCCGGAAAAATTGACTCGCGCGACGTCGTTGGGGATATGGATATCACGCGGCTTAAGTTTGATAATAACGTCAGGCTTAATCTCAAAAAAACCGATTTTGAAGATGGCTGGATTCGCATGAGCGTAAGCGTCGGCGAAGGTTGGAACCGCTTCGCTAGCGCCAAACCCGGCCTCTCTTATCTCGCGGGCGCCATCCAAGCCGGCGGCTATGAAGCGCATAAAGCTAGCGAAATGTCTGAAATATTTGCTGGCAAAAATATTAGGCTTGGCATTGGTGTTGGCACGGATCGGCTCGCGTTTTCAGGCTCGACCAATCAAGATGATGTCCTGATACAAATGCAGGCTTGGGCGGGGCTGTTAACCGCGCCGGGATATCGTCCTGAATGGCGCGAGAAATTTGTCGAAGGTATTGAAAGTAGCTTTCACACAATTGATAGTTCCCCAGGCGGGGTGGCTTCGCGCGACCTTGGCCGAATTTGGCATGACGGCGACATTCGTTATGGCTTACTGCCCAAAGAAGATTACTTGAACCTCAGCCTTGAGGATGTGCGCGAAGTTTTGCAGCCAATATTTGATAGCGGCGCAATTGAAATTGGTATTGTTGGCGATTTTGATGAGCAAGAAATTATAGAGGCTGTTGCCAAAACTTTCGGCGCGCTGCCCTCACGCAACGAGTCATTTGACCTTATCCCTGAAGCTTATAAATCCAGCTTCCCAAAATCAGACCGGGTTAATCTCACTCATACAGGCGAGAAAACGCAAGGCGCAATCTATATGGGCTGGCCTATAAACCTGCCGTGGACAGTTGATAGCTCGCGCGAGATTTATCTTGTAAGTCAAGTTTTTCAAAACCGTATGATTGACATCATTCGCGAAGAACTTGGTTTGGCTTATAGCCCGTCGGCGAGTGCAAGCTTCTCTCGGCTATCAGATGGTTATGCCTATTTCTCAGCGTCTATCACGGCAGACCCAGAGTTTTTTGACGCGTTTGAAAAAGCCTCAAATAAAATTGCAGCAGAGATGAAAAAAGGCGGCATCACCGAGGATGAACTTGAGCGCGCGCGCAAACCTATTTTGGAAAGTTTCCAGCGCGCGGAACGCGAAAACGGCTCATGGCTTGGTCTTGTCTCTCGCGCACAGACAGAAGAATACCGGCTGGATTGGCGCCGCGGCCGCACCGCAGGCTATAGCGCCATCACAACCGGCGCGCTCGACGCCATAGCTACGAAAATGTTTGATCCAAACACGCTGCATGTTGTGAGCATTGTGAGCGACCGAGAGTAATTTTATCCGCTATATGCAGCAGAAATAGACACCCCGCGAGTGTCTTTAATGGAGCGATTTTAAGCCGCTCGTATAAAGTCTGCTGTGGGGCATTAGCGGACATTGGGATTCTAAGGATTAACGTACACCCCTAGAATTATCTCCTGAAGATTCGCCATCTTTTAGTTTCCACTTAAACGCCGCTTCCCGCCATAAATCGCGGTAATCATAATCCGTTTTCAGGGCTGTATTTAGTCTGTTATAGGACGCAAAGTCGCTTACGAGATGAATGAGTTGAACGATCCCTTTATCTGTGAGTCCTATTGTTCTTAGGCTTTCGACGTCTGCGTCTGATATATCATGCGCGTCAAAATTAACTTTTAAGGCAAAGTCCAAAATTGATTTGGTGCGGCTATCTTTTACGACATCAATACCTTGGTCCGCTAACTGTCTAACATATCCTTCTTCTGTAGCGAGCCCGTAATTCATGATCGTGCAAAATGCTGCTGTGCAATAATGGCAACCATTAGCTTTAGAGACTAAGATGCCGACATGTTGTATTTCAGGAAGAGAAAGTTCTCCTAATTGCCACAATGTTTTGGTGCACCCTAATTTAGCTTTTAGCAGTTCAGGGAAATTCATTTCGACATAAAAATGATTGGGAACATCGCCTTCCATCTCTGTCACCCACGCAAAAATTTCGTCTATAATTTCATCTGTTGCGTCTTCTGGACCGAAAATTTTTACGCGTGCCATTCTTTACTCCGCCATGGTTTATATCGACAGTTTATACTCTCTCTATGCCCTCTAGCAAGAGGGCTGTACGATACAGAAAAATAAAAAAAGCTATGGATAGATTTTATATTTTGGCTAGACTGTTTTTATAATAATTATGTGAGGGGAAGTGATGACAGATTTAAATGCGGCAATGCCAGATGAAAATGGTTAATTCGGTGAATATGGCGGGGAACTTGTACCCCCTGACTTAATAGAAATAATGAATGAAATTGCAGATGCCTATTATAAGGTCGCCTCGACTAAAGAATTTCAAACTGAGCTCGCTCAACTCAACGCTAATTACGTTGGTCGTCCCAGCCCTATTTATCATGCCAAACGTCTAAGCAATAAAATTGGTGGGGCTCAGATTTACCTCAAACGCGAAGACCTTAACCATACAGGTGCACATAAAATCAATCACTGTATAGGTGAAGCTTTGCTTGCTAAATATATGGGTAAAACGAAGGTTCTCGCCGAAACGGGCGCAGGCCAACATGGTGTGGCATTAGCAACAGCTTGTGCTTTGGTAGGCATTCCTTGTGAAATTCATATGGGCCAAGTAGATATTGAGAAAGAGCATCCAAATGTCACTAAAATGAAAATTTTAGGCTGTAATCTCGTCGCAGTTACGCGCGGTACTCAAACTTTAAAGGATGCTGTTGATAGTGCTTTTGAAGAGTATATGAAAGACCCCGTAAATTCACTTTATGCGATTGGGTCCGTTGTTGGACCTCACCCATTTCCAGCGATGGTTCGTGATTTTCAAAGTGTTGTAGGCAAAGAATGCAAAGAGCAGTTTTTGACGGGTTACGGTAAGTTACCCGATGTCTTAGTCGCCTGTGTTGGCGGAGGGTGTAATGCCATTGGTATGTTTACAGCTTTCCTAAATGACCGTGACGTTAAAATGATAGGTGTTGAGCCTGCAGGAAAAGGTTTGGATACTGATCAACATGCAGCAACTATGACCAAAGGTGTTAAAGGTGCGCTTCATGGTTTTGAATGCTATAATATTCAAGATGAAGACGGCAACCCATTGCCAGTTTATTCTATTGCTTCAGGTTTAGATTACCCAGGGGTTGGGCCTCAGCATTGTCATTTGAAAGATATCAAGCGTGTCGATTACGTAGCGATTGATGATGAGGAATGCTTAGATGCATTCATGACTCTGTCACGCCTAGAAGGAATTATTCCCGCATTGGAAAGTGCTCATGCCGTTGCTCATGCAATGAAAATAGCTTCGACGATGTCTACAGATGAAACGATATTGGTCAACCTTTCAGGGCGTGGTGATAAAGACGCTGATTTCGTAGCAAATCATTTAGGCCTCTGACCGATCACTGCCTGACATCAGCGCCCATGGCACAGATTTTGGGCTAAGCTAAGAGAGACTTTGCTCATCTTGTATATCATGGAGAAACAGATGAATCGTAGCAAACAAACATCGGTGAACGGATTGTAAAAGACATCAAACGTAAGACCTGTAATATTAATCTGCCGAAGAGAAGATACGCATAATGTCTGCTTTTGGGTGCGGTTTCAATCGGTCGCTGCAACACATTGGCTGAACCTCTCAGCCGG
>CAZFWZ010000026.1:0-19562 GCA_964522765.1 uncultured Caulobacterales bacterium
GGTTCATCGCCCGCAGCACGCTATTACTGCCCGCTTGGATGGGCAGGTGCAGATAAGGCATGAGTTTGGGTTCGCTGCCAATCACCTCAATTAGCGCATCATCCATATCGCGCGGATGAGATGTCGTGAAGCGTATGCGGTCAATTCCGCCAATCAGAGCCACATGGCGGATAAGCTCGCCAAGACCCCACTCGTCCCCATCAGGGCCAGTAGAATGATAGGCATCAACGTTTTGCCCGATGAGGGTGACTTCACGCACGCCTTGCGCCGCGAGGCCGCGAATTTCAGTGATGATTTGATCGACAGGGCGGCTAACCTCCGCGCCGCGCGTATAGGGCACGACGCAAAATGTGCAGAACTTGTCACAGCCCTCTTGGATGGTCACAAATGTCGAGAAGCCTTTTACGCTCCGCGTTTCGGGCAGCTGATCAAATTTTTCTTGTGTATCAAATTCCGTTTCAAGCTGCTTGCCTTCATGGCGCGCCACGCGGGCAATCATTTCAGGCATTTTGTGATAGCTCTGCGGGCCGAGCACCATATCAACTACGGGGGCGCGGCGCATAATTTCCTCGCCTTCGGCTTGGGCGACGCAGCCCGCGACCGCCACGGTGAGCTCCCCGCCCGTTTTCTCTTTCATTTTGCGAATACGGCCGAGCTCTGAATAGACTTTCTCAGCGGCCTTTTCGCGAATATGGCAGGTGTTGAGGATAACAAGGTCAGCCTCGGTTTGATCGGCGGTGGCGGCATAGCCAATCGGGGCGAGCACATCGGCCATGCGTTCACTATCGTAGACATTCATCTGGCAGCCATAGGTCTTGATAAAAACTTTTTTTGTATTCGCGCCCTGAGCTTTTGACGCGGGTTTAGGGGCCGTTATCGCAGGCGTATCTATATCTCTTGATTTGTAATTTGGCGCCGACATGCCCTCAGTTTTCACGTCCGCGGAAACGGGATTACGAATTTTGAGGGTGGTTTTTGATTGAGTGACATCTGCATCGATGCCTGCTGCCGCAGGCTTACGAGTTTCGATGTCACGGGACGCGTTTTTTTCGCGCGGTGACGAGGATGTCATGTTAGGCTCCTGTAATTGGTGAGGAGCCTATAGCGGGGAGGGGCGTGAGGGGCAAGATGTTTGACGGTAATCAAACAAGTAGAGATGACTGCTATTTGTGACCATATTTACAAAGCTGGGACTAAAGACCGCAAATAACTTAGCTCTTCTTACGTCCATAAAGCTCAAGCCTATGGTCGACGAGTTCATAGCCTAATTTCTCGGCTATCTTTTTCTGCAATTCTTCAATCTCTTCGTCCATGAACTCTATGACCTCGCCGGATTGTACATCAATCAAATGGTCATGATGATCGTCATCTGCGGTTTCGTAGCGTGCGCGGCCATCACGGAAATCATGGGTTTCGATAATGCTGGCATCAGAGAAAAGCCGCACGGTGCGGTAAACTGTGGCGAGCGAGATTTTCGGATCAATCGCAGCAGAGCGCGCATAAAGCTCTTCGGCGTCGGGGTGATCATCCGCGTCGCTGAGGACCTGCGCAATCACCTTGCGCTGCTCGGTCATCCGAAGGCCGTTTTCAACGCATTTTTTTTCAATCCAATTTGACATAGGATTGTTCTAGCGCGGGTTGCAAGCTGCGTCTAGTTTAACTCCGTGTCTTAGACGGGGATAAGGTTTTTACGACCAAAATTTTACGCATCGTCAGCGCAGTGACACGTCCGCCCGCGCGTTTGTAATAATTTTTGCGTGTGCCAATGGGATTATATCCACACGCCTTATACAAGCCGATAGCGGCGGCATTGTCTTCGGCCACCTCAAGAAAGATAATCTCAACGCCCCGGGCTAAAGCGTCTGCTTCTGCGGCGGCAACAAGGGTTCGTCCTAAGCCCGCCTCGCGCGCGGCAGGCGAAACGGCAATGGTGATAATATCGGTTTGGTCTGTGCAGGCTCCAAGCAAGATGAAACCTTGCAGGACATCGCGGCTAAAAAGTCCGAGCGAAATATTTTGCGGCGAAAGATAATCCGCGAGCGCGTTTTTATCCCACGCGTTTTCAAAACTTGCCGCATGAATATCTGCCGCGCGCGGCAGGTCGGCTTGAGTGAGGACGCGCACATCCATTATATTTGAGGAGGCGTCATGGCTGATTGGGATCAATGCCGCCCGGCAGCTTGGCGTCAGGCGGGCGCGAATAGAGCGGCTCTGCGGGATGGGTCTCTGGCGAGATATCTATTGAGAGCCACGCTAAAAGCGCGGTAGAAATAGAGGCGCTGAGTTCAACAATTTCAGCGTCCTGCGCCTGCATGAAAGCCTGCGCGTCACCGGCTTTTTCCGTAAGGGCGGGGGTCAGGGCGAGGCCATTTTCAAAGAGCTGAAAACACAGCTCGCCTCGGCGCACATCTGTAAAGGCAATAATGCGTTTATTGCGGTCTGGGTCATGGCGCGCGGCGTGAACTTCAAGAGCGCTTATACCCATGACAGGGATTTTACGCGGCAGGGACAGGCCTTTGGCAAAGGCGAGGGCGACGCGCAGCCCCGTGAAACTGCCTGGTCCCGTGCAGACAGAAATCTGGTCAATATCTGTGATTTTCACGCCGGCTTGGGTGAGCAGTTCATCTACCATGGGGGCGAGGCGTTCGGCATGGCCGCGGCCGATGTCTTCTGATTTCTGCGCAATGACCCATCCTTCATCGACAAGGGCACAGGCACAGGCCTTGCCCGTCGTATCAAGGCCTAAAATAATCATTGGGGGACGTGCATAATTTAAGCGTATTGCTCGACAGCCGTCACTTCGGGGACATAATGCTTGAGCAAATTTTCAATACCTGATTTTAAAGTCAGTGTAGAGCTTGGGCAGCCCGCACAGGCGCCGCGCATTTCAAGGAACACTGTGCCGTCTTTTTCTTCAAAATGCTTAAACACGATATCGCCCCCGTCCGCCGCCACAGCGGGGCGAACGCGCAGTTCAATCAACTCTTTAATCTGTTCGACAATCTCGAGGGTCACGCCTTCATAAACTTGCTCCTCATTGAGGCTGTTTTGAATTTGCTCAGACAGCGGCGTGCCGCCTGCGACAAAGAAATCCATGATGGCGCCAAGCACGGCGGGCTTGAGATGCTTCCAATCGACGGTCTCTTTTTTCGTGACCGAGACATAATCAGAGCCAAAAAACACGCCCATAACATCAGGTATCATAAACAGCATTTCTGCAAGAGGAGCTTCGGTGACAGACTCGCCGCGTTTTATGTCCACGGGCGGGCGTTCGCCAGCCACCTCTTTGCCAGGCAAAAACTTTAGCGTTTGCGGGTTCGGTGTGTCTTCTGTCTGAATAAACATAGCGTGTCCTTTATCTTGGCTCTTAGATGGCGATTTTTCGCCGCGCTTTCAAGTGCGATGCGCGTATTGACCGCATAAAGGGGGCTTGCCATGATATGTCCATGACATGGCGTACCCAATCTTTGTTTTTTTTGGCGCTAGCGGGGCTATCAGCCTGCGCGAGCGTCGCCACGCGATTGCCCGACATCAGCTTGCCTGAGCTTGCTGCGGAACGTGCCAGCCAAGAAACTAGCGCCTTTGCTGAAATCGACCGCCTGCACGCGAGGCTTTGGGATGTCGCCTATCCGGTTTTGGCAGAAAATACAGATTTGTGTCCTAGAACACGTCCTGATATTGGCATCGCCACCTATAGCCTCAAAAGCTACCCCAAAGATATGCGTGAGGCGGCGGCGCGTGAATTTGGCGCGCAAGATGAGCCGTCTATCCGCCGTGTTATCAAAGGCAGCGCCGCGGATAAGGCGGGGCTTAAGGCGGGCGATATTTTGCTAAGCGAAGATAGCAAGCCTATGACGGCAACGGGTAAATCCATGCGCGCGCAACTGAAAAACGGCGCGGCTAAGATAAATGTGCGGCGCGGCGAGACGCAGTTTTTTGTCAATGTGACCCCACGCGAGATCTGCGATTACAAAGTGACGCTGTCTATGCGCAGTACGATTAATGCTTACGCCACCAGTCGGTCTATCGTTATGACATCGGGGATGATGAACTTTACGCAAAGCGATGAGGAATTGGCTCTGATTGTTGCTCATGAGCTTGCCCATAACACAATGGCGCATGTCCGAAAGATTGTCGGCAATATGATAATCTCGGGCTTCGCCACACGTTATACGCGGCCCTTTGAATCGGAGGCCGATTATGTTGGCCTGTATTATTTAGTGCGTGCGGGATACAATCCGGAGGGCACGGAAAAGCTGTGGCAACGTATGGCGCTCATCGGGCCGCGCTCTGTCGGGCGCGCTAAAACACATCCAACGCATCCTGATCGGTATCTTCGTCTTGCGGCAGCGCGCGAGGAAATTGCGGCGAAACAAGCTGCGGGTGAGCCTCTTGTACCTAATTATAAGAAAAGCGATTCATGAGGTTTTGGGCCGTTTTAATGCTCAGCGCGGCTCTCTTACAGGGCTGCAGCGAGACGCAGTCTGAGGCTCTTGCCAGCGAGGCGCCGTTAAACGCGCCCACAGCCAACAGCGCCGCCGATGGGCCGGTCACCGATGACGTCGTCATACGTTTTTCAGATATTCTGGATCAATACCGCACGCTTAATGAGCGCCTAGAAAATGTTGCGTCGCGGCTACAAATTGCCAATGCGCCGCTCTGTCCGCTGACAATTCGAGATCCTGGTTATACTGTCCATACGCTCTCTGATTACCCGCCGCAGCTGCAGCAAGTTGCGCAAACCTTGCTGAATGTTGATGCGGGTTTGTCCGTGCGCACCATTCGGGGCGGCGGCCCCGCTGCGCTTGCGGGGGTGCAAGCCGGAGACCGCCTTATGGGGATAAATGGTCAGCGGTTTTCGGGCGGGCTAACGCAAAAGACATTTTATGACAACGCGACCGAAACGGCTTTTGGCGCGCCGACAGCGCGCCTCACGATTGCCCGAAACCAAGGCGGCAATATAGCTGACGTTATGAGTTTCAAGCTCACGCCCGAAACGATTTGCGGATACCCCGCTCATGTTGTGTTTGATGAGGTTGTTAACGGCCATACCGATGGCCGCGCCGTTTGGATTACCTCCCAGCTTATGCGCACGGTGGAGGATGATGATAACCTTGCGCTTATTGTCGCGCATGAAATGGCCCATGCTATCGCGCGGCATCTCGAGCTCACGCCGAGTGATGAACAGCGTAAGGTGCTGGAGCTTAAAGCGGACTCAATGGCGCTTGTTATGCTGGAGCGTGCAGGCTTTGATATTGATAGCGCGATTGCGTATTGGATGAGCGCTGATAACCCCCAGCGTATGAGTCAGAGCCGCTCGGCCACACATCCTAATATCACCCAACGTCTTGATAACTTTGAAGCGGCAAGACGCGCAATTCAATTGTCCAAGCGGCAAAATGAGCCGTTATATTTTTCAATACTGCCTGATCCCGTCTTATAAGCGGCTCAATAAGGGCTTGTCTTAATGGGCTGAATGATCCATCTCGCCGCCGTCAGACGGGCCGTCCCCAAAAGGCACGATCATCGTGACTTCTGTGCCGTCTGCATAAGTGAGCGTGAGCGGGGCGTCTGCCGCGCCGTCTGGAATGACGGTGTCAAACATCATTAAGTGATAGCCGCCGGGTTTAAGCTCAACCGTTTCGCCAGCCGAAATCTCTATGCCATCGACGCGTCGCATTTTCATCACGCCGTCCTCATGAAGATGGGTGTGAATTTCAACGCGCGGGCTAATGGGGGAACTGGCCGAAACAAGGCGTGTATTTGCACCCTTATTTTCAAGCCGCATGAAGGCCGCAGATGTCGTGCGTCCTGTGAAGGGCGGTTTGATAAAGGCGCTGGAAATCTCAACGCTGCCAAGGCTTGCCGCCGCGTCAGCGTGATGGTTCATCTTTGAATGATCCATCTCACCTGAACAGGCCGTAAGAAGACCCGCCGCCGCGCATAGAGTTCTTTTTAACATCGCTAGGCTCCTGAAAATCCGATGACCTGTCGTATATCCGCTAATATGGGGTCAGCCAAGGCGTTAGCGCGGTCGGCCCCTGCGGCTAATATGCGGTCAAGTTCATCTGGATCAGACAAATAACGCCGCATTAAATCAGACACCGGCTGCAGTTTATCGACAACTAAATCAGCCAAGGCAGGCTTAAATGCGCCAAAGCCTTGCCCTGCAAATTCATCGAGGACGGCTTGGTCCGTCATATCAGCAAGAGCGGCGTAAATTCCCACAAGGTTTTGTACTTCGGGACGATCCTCCAGCTCTTTCTCGCTCGCAGGAATAACACCTGAATCGGATTTAGCTTTTTTTATTTTTTTTGCCATGATCTCTGGGGTGTCGGTTAAATTAATGCGTGAATTGTCCGATGGATCAGATTTACTCATTTTTGCTGTGCCGTCACGCAGGCTCATAATGCGCGCGCCGGGGCCTTTAATCATGGGTTCAGGCAAGGGGAAGAAATTTGGCACTTTAAAATCATTATTAAACTTGGCGGCGATGTCGCGCGAGAGTTCCAGATGTTGCTTTTGGTCTTCACCTACGGGGACGTGAGTGGCCTTAAATAGCAGAATATCTGCGGCTTGCAGCACAGGATAATCATACAGACCGACTGACATGGCTTCGGAGTTCTTACCAGCCTTATCTTTGAATTGTGTCATACGCGAGAGCCAGCCAATACGGGCCACGCAGTTGAAATACCACGCGAGTTCTGTGTGGCCGCGCACGCGCGATTGATTATATACAATAGCTTTTTTAGGGTCGACGCCCGCAGCGAGATAGGCCGCTGCAATCTCGCGGGTTTGCTGTTTTAAAAGCGCCGGATCTTGCGGTACGGTAATGGCGTGTAAATCAACCACGCAGTACAGACACTCATGGTTATGTTGCATGACGGCGAATTTTTTCAGCGCGCCAAGGTAATTACCAAGGTGGAGGGCCCCTGAAGGCTGCACGCCGGAGAAAACACGTTCGGGGCCGTTGTAAGTTGCTGGAGTCTGATCGGTCATAATTGCCTCTATTTTGACGCGCTTTTAACAAAGCCCGTCAGGACTTCAATAAAGATTATGATGATTTGCGAAAGGCGTCCTTGATATCGGCCATGCCAAAGGCGCGTGTCATCATTGCCGCCCCAAAATAAATAACAATGCCAATGCCGCAAACCGTGCCGACAACAAAATAATCCCACAGAATATGTCCCGTGCGCATAGGGCCAGCCGCCGCGCCTAGCCACCAAAGCGCGGCGCCCATAATGAGCGCGGCTATAGTAATGCGCGGTAAGCGTGAGATCAGCCGCTGATCCAAAATAAAATGACCTTGCCTGCGCTGCACATAGGCCAAGCACATGACATTGCCCCAAGCTGCGATAGACGTCGCGAGCGCTAGTCCGTAAAAACCAACGGTAAAGAATAGGCTGGCGCCGATAACAAGATTGACGACAGCTGAGATACTGGCAAAAATCATGGGAGTTCGCATGTCTTCGCGTGCAAAGAATGTTGGGGCGAGAACCTTTAAGAGTACAAATGCGGGAAGGCCGAGAGCGAACATGCGCAGCGCCTTGGCCGCTTGGCCGCTATCAGAGCTTAGAAAGCGCCCTCGCTCAAATAGGGTTGAGATTAAAAGTTCAGGGATTACAAATAAGGCAACAGCGGCCGGGATGGTTAGGAAAGCCGCGATTTCAGCCGCGCGGTTAAGCGTATACATTGCGCCGTCATCATCGCCTGCCCGCAATGAGCGTGAGAGAGTTGGTAGCAAGGCCACGCCCATAGCGATGCCAATCATACCAAGCGGCAATTGATAAAGACGGTCAGCATAATACAGCCAGCTCGCCGCCCCCGTTTGAAACGTTGCAATGGTATGGCTCACCATCAAATTTAAATGGGTAACACCTGCCGCAAGGAGGCCCGGCACACCGAGTTGCCATAGCCTGCGTACACCGGGCGTCAGGCGCGGCCAGCGCAAGGGAATGCGAATTTTTGCGCGTTTTAATCCGTAAAGTAAAAACCCAGCTTGCAAAAAACCAGAAAGCGTCATGAGGACAGCCAGATAAAGCGCCAATGTTTGGGGCGGTAATGTTCTTATTTGCGGCATGATTAATGCTGTTATCCAAACCATATTGAGCAAAGTCGGGACAAAGGCCGCCAATGCAAAATAGTTGCGCGTATTGAGCATCCCCGAGAATAAAGCCGCGAGGCTCATCACCATCAAATAGGGCATGGTGATGCGGGCATAAAGCACGGCTAAATCATAAGGCACAAGACCGTCTGGCCCTGCCACTTTATCAAGGCCGCCGCCAATCAGATTAAGTGTCCAAGGCATGGTGAGCTGAAACGCAATAACAATTAGCCCCACAAGCATCATGAGGGCCGCCAAAGCTTCGCCGGCAAAATTCTTAGCGACCTCTTCGCCTTCGCCCTCAAGACGGCGTGCATACATAGGCACAAAGGCTGAATTAAACGCGCCTTCTGCAAACATACGCCGAAATAAATTAGGCAGTTTCGTCGCCGTCAAAAGTGCGTCATTTATCGCGCTGGCGCCAAGATATTTCGCCCAAAGGATATCGCGCATTAATCCTAAAATGCGCGAGAGCAAAGTCATCGACCCAATAATGGCGGTGGATTTAAGCAGCCTCATTTGAACGCGCAATTCTCGGTCATCTTAAGCTGCGACTTTGGCCGTATTTGGCGAGAGCACAGCCCGAAGGGCTTTGGCAATTTTCTTTTGTTCAGTTTTGTCCAAAATATCACCTTTGACATAAAAGGCATCAACGGCTTTTTCTCCGACGACTTCTACGTGAGCAGAAAATAAATCAAGTCCCAAACCATGTAGGCAATTGGCTATGTCATAAAGCAATCCGGGACGATCACGGCCTTCAATCTCAATAATACTTACCCCGCCTTTTTGCGTCTCAGGGAAGCGCACTTTGGCAGGTACAGGAATAGCGCCCGCCCGCTTGGACGCAAGAGGTTGAGAAATTGAAATCTTATCCGTGTTCCCTAGAGCAGCCTGGGTCACGCGGGTACGCAGCATTTCAAGAGCACGGTCACTCTTGCGGCCAAAAGCATGACCGTCTGCGTTTTGCAAATAAAAGCTATTAAACACCCGTGCCGCGCCATTTTCCAACTTTGGGCCTGTATGTAGCCGGGCTCCAACGATGGTCGCATTGGTAGAGGCGATGGCTTTCGTCAAGTCTGCAAACAGACCAGGACGGTCGCGCGTGGCAACCCAAAGCTCGGTGATGTCGCGTGTGCGATCGCGCCGTGTATAGCTTTGTGTGTCGTCATTGGCTTGGACCATATCGTCGATGAAGCGGGCCTGCCTAACAAGTTCGGCCATGGTGCAATTAAGCCAAAACCTATCACCAAATTCGTTGACGAAAGGCGTAATGCGCTCGGCATGGGCGGGCGGTAGACGCTCAAGCAAGTGTTCCTTGGCGGCGCGGGCTTTAGCTGTAGGCGCAAGTTCTTCTTTACCTTCTAGGAAGCGGGATGTTGCGCCATGCAGATCGCGCAGAAGCACGCCTTTCCAATCATTCCAAATGCCCGGACCTACGGCGCGAATGTCGACTACCGTCAGCACATAAAGTAAATCAAGACGGTTTTGCGAGCCCATTAAGTGTCCAAACTCAGCAATTGTATCTGGATCAGAAATATCGCGTCTTTGCGCGGTTTCAGATAAATCAAGATGACGACGAATAAGCCATGCCACAGTATCAACTTCGTCTTGCGGAAGGCCCAGACGGCGGCAGGCGCGGCGGCCAAGCTGCGCACCCTCAATACACTGATCTCCTTTGCCTTTGCCGGTGTCATGCAAGAGGCACGTCATATAAAGGATACGTTTTTGTGATTTGCTAAAGCTTTTAACCAGCTCAGTCGCGACGGGGTTTTCATCCACTAGATTTTCCGAGAGAAGATCGTGAAAATAATTAACAAGGCGAAGTGTGTGCTCATCAACCGTGTAAGCATGATGCATGTTAAACTGTGTGCGGGCAACAATGCCGCCAAATTCTAATAAGTAACGCCCCAAGACATTTGCTTCATTCATGACTTTAAGCGTCGCGTAAGGTGCTTTGGCCGTTAGCAAGATGTCTTGGAAAATTTTTGAATTTGCGGGGTCACGCCGAAAGTCAGTGTCGATAAGGTTTCGGCGAAAGTTTATCGCGCCGAGCGCATCAGGATGGATATCCAAATTACGTTTTCCGGCTATTTGAAACAGCTTTAAAATGAGAGACGGATTTTCGCGTATTTGCATGGCATCTTTGAAATTCAGGCGGCCATGCTCAAGAATGAATTCAGGCTCTTTTACCGCGCGGCGTGAATTTGGTAAAAACCTGTCCAGCCCCTTAGGCAAGCGAATAGCATTATCGGCCTCAAGTTTAGCGCAAGCAATTCGGGTTAATGCGCCGACTTCTTTGGCATTGATGAAATATTCGCGCATGAATTTTTCAACCGCCTCTTCAATTTCACCTCCTGCATGACCCATTTTTCGTGCCAATACGGTTTGCCTGTCAAATGAAAGCGTCTCAGTGGCTCGCCCAGCAGTGAGGTGTAAATGAATACGGGCGCGCCATAAGAAATCCGCGGCGCGAGAGAAACGCGTTGCGGCATGCTCGCCAAACAGTCCCATATCGACATAATTTTTCGCGCGCTGCGGATCGATAATATTGATGTCGGTTTGAATGTATTTTGCAATCCAATAGAGCACATGCAGATCGCGCAGACCCCCTTTGCCTTCTTTGATGTTAGGTTCAATCACATATCGCGAGTTGCCTTCGCGTTCGTGTCGGCCATCGCGTTCTTCAAGTTTTGCGGTGATGTAATTTCGGCCGCGGCCCGCACTGACAAATTTTCCATATTTCAAATAAAGGTCTGACGCGAGGGGCTTGTCGCCTGCAATGAACCGTAAATCTAGGAGAGACGTTAAAATCGTCTGGTCTTCTTTGGCTAGGCTAATGCATTGTTCTGTTGTGCGTGTGGAGTGTCCCACTTTCAATCCTAAATCCCACAGCATGTAGAGGACATATTCTGTGATAGATTCTGTAAACGATGAGCCTTTTTTATCTGCGAGCAAAAAGAGTAAATCAAGATCTGAAAACGGCGCCATTTCGGCGCGGCCATAACCCCCAACGGCGCAGATAGCCATGCGCTCCGCTGTAGTTGGATTGGGCGCGCGTACAACATGGTGGACCGCGTAGTCATAGAGAGCGGTTAATATTTCGTCGTGAATAGCAGATAAACGCCGCGCCATTTCTAGCCCGTCAAGCCGCCCTTTTTCAAACATCTCAGCGGCAAGCGCTTTGGCGTTGGTTAATTCGTCCAGAAGGGCGGCTTTAACTAAATCGCGGTCTTTATTTTTTGTCTCAGCAATATGGCTAAGCTTTAGGCGTAAGGCTTTGCTGTCAATCGCTGTTTCGACCCCTGCCTGCTGTGCAGGTACAATATCTTCGCCGCTCTTAATCTTGCCGCGTCTAAACAAGGCCATTAGCTGTTATCCAATTTCGTTTTAAGCTCATAGAGTAAGTCAAGTGCTGCACGCGGAGATAGGCTGTCAACGTCTAGCTGGTCAAGCGCTGTTTCCACGGCTGATGGCTTGGACTTAATGGCTATAGGCGGGCTTGAGAATAGCGGCAATGCGCCAAGTTTATCTGGCGTATTATCATGATCGCTCTCGAGACGTTCTAACACGGCGCGCGCGCGCTCAACGGCCGCCGGCGGTAGGCCTGCGAGTTTGGCGACTTGCACGCCATATGATTTATCGGCCGCGCCAGGGCGCACGTCATGCAGAAAGACAAGCTCACCGTCCCATTCTTTGGCGCGAAGGCTGGCGTTATTGGCGGCCCCTAAGGTGTCAACAAGGTCGGTGAGTTCGTGATAATGGGTCGCAAATAAAGCGCGCGAGCCGTTAACTTCATGCAGATGCTCGACCGTGGCCCACGCAATGGAGAGCCCGTCAAATGTTGCCGTGCCGCGTCCGATTTCGTCGAGTATAACGAAGCTACGCGCGCTGGCTTGATTGAGAATAGCGGCTGTTTCGATCATTTCTGTCATAAATGTCGAGCGTCCTTTTGATAAATCGTCCGAGGCACCAACGCGCGAGAACAGCGCGTCGGTCACGCCGATATGAGCGCGGACGGCGGGTACAAAGCTCCCCGCTTGCGCGAGTATAAACATCAAAGCATTTTGGCGAAGATAGGTCGATTTGCCGGCCATATTAGGACCTGTAATGAGCGTCAGCCGTGCCGTTACTTTTCCGCTCGCATCTAATGCGCAGTCATTAGCTGTGAAACCGGCCGCGCCTGATTTTCGCAGCGCCGCCTCTACGACGGGGTGACGTCCGCCTTCAATTTCAAACACATTGCTCTGGTCAATTATAGGCCGCACAGCTTTAGAGTCTTCGGCCCATTTGGCCAGTGCTGTTTGTACATCCAGCACGGCAAACCCTTGGGCGGCTTCGCGTATGTGCTCTGATAGGGCGGAAGCGCGTTCAACAAATTCGCCGAATATTTCAAGTTCGAGTGCTAAGGCCTTATCGCCTGCACCTGAAATTTTAGCGTCTAAATCGGCAAGCTCAGTGGTGGTGAAGCGCACACCGCTGACGAGTGTTTGGCGGTGAATAAATGGGCTGTCCGCGCCCTTGGTCAGCATTATATCTGCATATTTGGGACTGACTTCTATGAAATATCCCAAGACATTATTGTGTTTAATTTTCAGGGTTGGCACGTCAGCGGCCTTAGCATAATCGGCTTGTAGGCCCGCCACGATGCGGCGGCTGTCATCGCGAAGCCGCTTAAGTTCATCAAGCCCTGGATGCCATCCGTCCTGAATAAATCCGCCGTCGCGCGCCATCATTGGCACATCGTCTTTATAGGCTTTTTTGATATCCCCCATAAGTCTCGCGAGGCCGGCCTTATCTGACAAGCTCAAATACTGAAGGGCAGCTTGAGTGTGGGCGGGCAAAGCGGTGCCTTGTTCTTTTGCAAACTTTGCGTTCAGCTCTTCGCCAATTAAAAGCCCTGCGCCGATAACTTTCAAATCTCTTGGGCCGCCGCGTCCAAGGGCAAGCCGGCTTACGGCGCGGGCCATATCGCCAACAGATTTCAAACGGCCGGATATATAGCGGCGTAGCTCAGCTTGCTCGGTAAAAAAACTGACCCCATCAAGGCGAGCATTTATCTCTTCAACATGAATCAGAGGCCTTGCGAGGCGGTCGGCGAGCAATCTCGCGCCCGCGCCCGTCACGGTTTTGTCTATGACTGATAACAGCGAGCCTTGGCGGCGGCCTTGCTGCGTGCGTTCAATCTCAAGGCTGGCACGCGTGGCGGGGTCAATGGCGAGGTAACCGCTGGCTTCGCGGCGGCGCGGCGGGGAGAGCTGCACGGGACTACCCGCTTGGGTGAGTTCCAGATAGTCAAGCAGAGCACCAGAGGCGGAAATCTCCGCTTTGGTAAACGCGCCAAAGCCGTCAAGTGAGCCGACTTCAAAACGTTCCTTTAAGCGCCGCTCGCCTGCACGTACGTCAAATTTTGTCCCCGCCAATGGCGTCAAGGCTGCGCCCTCTAAAGGCAAGCCTGCCATCACAGCTGCATCTTGATAAATGGCTTCTGGAAGAATAATTTCGCGCGGCGAGAGGGCTGAAAGTTCACTGCTGATACGCTCTGGCGCAGCGGCGCAAACCCAAAATCCACCGGTTGAAATATCCGCCCAGGCTAGCGCATGGTCACCCGCTGTCGTTCGAGATAGCGCGAGTATATAATTAGATCCGCGCGCATCTAAAAGGGTGTCTTCCGTGAGCGTGCCCGGCGTGACGAGGCGCACAATCTCGCGCCGCACAACAGATTTGTAGCCGCGTTTTTTGGCCTCTGCCGGGCTTTCTGTCTGTTCGCAAACGGCGACGCGGAACCCTTTTTTTATCAAGCGCTGGAGATATGTTTCCGCGCTATGGACGGGGACGCCGCACATGGGAATGTCTTGTCCATTATGTTTTCCGCGTTTGGTCAGCGCAATATCAAGGGCCGCCGCGGCGCGCACAGCGTCATCAAAAAAGAGTTCATAGAAATCGCCCATGCGGTAAAACAGGAGAGCTTCGTTTCCGCATTCGGCTTTAATGCCAAGAAACTGCGCCATCATTGGCGTGACTTTCGTCTCGACTTTGGGCGGTGTTTTAAGCGGGGAATTCATGCGTGTAAGCTAGAAGCTGAAAGCTGATTTAGCAAGTCTGCAGGCCTAGGGCCGTCGTGATTAACTTGGGGTTTTTTCAGACCCTGTTTTTGACTCGCAGCTGCGGATCATCCTGCCGCTTTCGGATAATGTGAGCGGCGGGTTTACCGTTCCCATTGCAAATGTAATGTCGCCGTTTTCCTCAAGCTTTATCGCGCTGGGCTGGGCCGGCAAAACGGCATGACGCGACAGCTTTACAGGGCCTGAAACGGATTGCGCCGCTCGGTAAACTGCGCTCTCCCCAGTTTGAAGTGAGGTGGCAAACACCCAAAATGCGCTCGCGGTTTTGCCTAAAGGAACTTTAGCGGTGGGCTGCACAGCTATGACCGCTTGCGGCCCAAAGGCGCTCTCGCCAAAAACCTCGCGGCCTTGTCCGCTGAGGTTGTCATAAAGCACAAGCCCGCCAGAACCGGGGCGGCTATAGCCTGCGAGCCAGCCATTTTTCGCCCGCGCGCCAGAGGTTAGAAATGCGCGCTCAGCCAATTTGCGCTTTGGCAAGAGGGCTGCGTCGTAATAAGGCATAGCGCGCGCGATATTGCGCAGGTTCACTGGCGTCACTTTGCAAAAGGCTTTGCGAGGCTCAAGTTTGGCGGCGCGGTTGGCCATATTAGGTTGCAGCTTAAACACGCTCTTGCGCGGTGAATTGTTTGCGGCTGCGTCAAGGCCCAGCGCGGCGGCAGCTCTAACTTGGGTGATGGGGTGACGGCTTATGATAGAGTTTAGCTGGGCTGTGAAGGCAGAGTCTTTTATTTTGACTTGGGCCGCTTTGGCTAAAATGCCTGCAGCTGTCACTCTGTAATCCCCTTGCGCCGCAAAAGATCGTGCCGCGATTTGTTTAGCAAGAGGGCTATCAAAATTACCAGCGACTTCAGTTAAGGAAAGCGTAGCTGCAGGCGTTGTTGCGGCGGCGCTTAACGGCGTAAGCCAGACATCAGGATCATCGCTGTCCATTATTTGCGGGACAGAAAAATATATAGACGGGATATTGCCCTCATCAAAAGCGGACAGAGCTAAGGCATAGCTGGCTCTATTTAGCGGAGTATCACTTAGCGGCGGAACGCCGTTTTGTCCCTGTCTTCGCAATATCGCGTCAAAACCTGCCGCGCGTCCAGAGGGGCTCATCTCTGGGTCTTGAGACAGGTCGGAGGCAAATTTCATATAAAAGCCATCTTTGCGCAGAGGATGACGATGAGAAAGTAGCGCGCCGAGCGCTATCGCGGCGTCTGACTCATTTGCGTTTAACCCGTAAAGCGTGCCGACAAGGGCTTTGAATGCGGCTTCGGCATCAGCCTCAAATAATGCGTTATAGGCTTGAATCACGGAGGGAGCGTCGCCCGACTTTAGTACGCGCGCGAGGACGGGTGCAGATGTTTCTGTAGGATAGAGTGCCATGAGCGTGACGAGCGTCGGGCTCGGGCTCTCTAAAAGCGCGCGGCTAAGCGGGGAGAAATCTGCGGCGGGCATAGGAAATGCCATGTTTCGCTTAACCGTTTCTGCCAGAATTGCGGCAGAGAAATACTCCGTCTCTTTATCACGGCGTCCCAATGTGTTTATGGCCGTGCTGCGCACCATTGGGCTCAAATTCGTTGTCATTAATCGCGCGAGCAGGGCATGCGAATACGGCTGGCCAGCTTGAGTTGTCCACATTTCAACCATGCGGCGCTGCTCGGCAGGCGGCAGGATTTTCGTCGATCGTGACAACATATCCAGCGCGCGGTTGGCGAGGGTTGCGGCGTTATCATCTCCAGCTTGGCCCGCGTCTATCATTTGCCATAAAATATCGCGGGCTTTATCGCCAAAGCGGTCAAAATCACGCGCGAGTACAGCATAGTCATAGCTCTCTGCGTCATGGCGCTTTAAAATATCAGTGCATTGGATAAGGGTTTTGCAGGCTTGAAATGAGTTATCGGCCGCTGTTGTTTTCAATAATTGAGATTTAACCTTAGGCGCTGCAGAGCAGGGGGCCGATATAGATAAAGCCGCCAGAGCGCTCAGCGCCAAGCTCAAATATTTCTCTCGCATTCCCATCACTCGCGCTTAGCGCTTTGGCAGCAGTTCTTCAAGGGCAGGACATGAGTTTGGATAAGGTCTGTTGCACTTAATAAGACTTAGGCTTTGTGATACTCATCGGAAAGGATGGTGGGCGATACTGGGATTGAACCAGTGACCCCTACAATGTCAATGTAGTGCTCTCCCGCTGAGCTAATCGCCCGAAAAATCGGTATCCATCCATCACGTCTGGGTGAGGAGAAGCCCGCTATATGCAGCAGACTTCGGGAATGGGGGATATATCTGCGCGGCCTAGTGTAATCAAGTCTTTATTGCGGTTTTCGCATAGGGCTGTGATGACACTCTCGCAAACAGCTAAGCCGCGATAAGTTTATCAACTTCATTCACGAGTTGACGCAGATGCACAGGCTTGGACAATACGGTTGAGTCAGACGCCTTTGGGTCGTTCATGGCAACAGCGGCAAAGCCCGTGATGAACATGATTTTTATACCGGGCGATAAGGTTTCGGCTTGTTTGGCGAGCTCTATCCCGTCCATGCCGGGCATCATGATGTCCGTCAGAAGCATATCAAAAGCGCCGTCCGCAAACTTAAGTGCGCGCAGGGCACGTTCGCCGTCTGCGCAAGCGATTACATGATGACCTGCTTTTTCTAGCGCTTTTTCAAAAAAGCTGCGCATGGCATCATCGTCTTCTGCATATAAAATTGTAGCCATTGTGTCTCTCTATTCTCTTGAACGCTCCCCACAGAACGTATTTATTATTATCTGGCCTTTGCGGGTGCGGCGGCCTATTTTGGGCCAATGTTATGGCCTGTGCGACATCCTTGCAGTTTTTATACCGCTTATAGAGTACTTACGAGAGTCTATACAGCGAAGGGCTTAACGTTCTCTAAGCGGCGTGTTTACATTCCTTTTACCCGCGGCTTTCATCCTCGCGTGGATTGCACATGAGCCGCCCCGTTTTAGACGCGGCTCTGCAAGCGAGGCTCGAGCGCGATAGCGTTGAGGCTATGGGACCGCCTTTTGAGCTCTTGCGTCCTGACGTATGGCGTGCGCCCGTTATTTTTACGTCTCCTCATTCTGGAGATATCTACCCTGATAGTTTTCTTGCGCGCGCAGATTGCCCGCTGAGCACATTGCGCATGAATGAAGATGCTTTCATTGATGAGTTATTCGCGGCTGCCGCAGGGCTTGGCGCGCCTTTACTTTCGGCGCGATTTCCACGCTGTTTTGTCGATGTGAACCGGGCTCCGACAGAACTGCCGCCAAATTGGCACGCGCCAAACAGACCTGCAAAGACCACGGCCCGCGCTGAAGCCGGGTTTGGCGTCATTCCGCTGATGATTGCGCAAAATACACCCATATATGCGCAGTCCCCTCCAAAAGACGTTATGTTTGAGCGTCTTGAACGGCTCTACCAACCCTATCATGCGGCGCTGCAAAATTTGATCGACGAAGCGCTTGTCTTGTTTGGCCGCGCGGTTGTGATTGATTGTCACTCTATGCCAGGCTTTGCGGCTATGGGAGCGCGCCGCGCTGATATTGTGCTGGGAGACCGTTACGGCCTGTCCTGCAGCACGCATACAATGACTGTGGTTGAGCGTGCCTTTATTCAAGGGGGCTATAATGTCGTGCGTAATTCTCCTTATGCAGGAGGTTATGTGACAACTCATTATGGCCGTAGCGCGCAAGATCCAGAGCGGGCGGTTGAGACGGTGCAAATTGAAATTAACCGAGACCTTTATCTTAACCCTGTTACAATTGAAAAAAAATCGAGAGGCTATGAAGCGCTGTCGAAAAATCTCGAAGATATTATCTGGCACATTGTGAAGGCATTGGGCGGCGGCCGTACAGCTGAGATTTTAGCCGCTGAATGATACATGGACCTCGGGGGTCACTTAAGGGACTATAGGGGCGGCTGTCCTGATTTGATACAAGCTGGCACAGCTTGCGGCGTAAAATCACCCTTTAAGAGACAACTCATGGCCTAAAACACTCCCTTTTCACGCGAGGGCGCCCAAAACCCTTCTATATCGCGCCGCGCTTTTGGCACGGCTCTTGCTCCCCTCTACGGCGAACACCACGTCTCCCACGTGAGTTTTGACCAGAGGATATTATGACCAACGAAATTGATGATTATGTAGGCAAACGCCTGCGCCGCCGCCGCCGTCTTTTGGGGCTGACCCAGCAATCTTTGGGCGAAATGGTGGGTATCCGTTTCCAGCAAATCCAGAAATATGAATGCGGCGCGAACCGCGTCAGTGCGGCGCGCTTATTTGAATTGGCCGAGGCTCTTGGCGTGCCTGTACAATATTTCTACGAAGGTCTGTCTGAGCGCGATATGTATTCAGATGATCCTTTTCCGGAATTTCTCGCGCCTGACGTGCTCTCGAAAAAGGAAACAATGGATCTTGTGCGCGCCTATTATTCTATGGGCGCAGAGCCGCGTAAACATTTGCTTGACCTTGCCAAGTCGCTTGAGACAGCAGGAGCGCCTGCGCCTTTGCGCCTCGTTTCGCCTTAAACAAAGGATTTATTAAAAGCGGTTTTTCGGCTCGTCTTACGGCTCTCTTGTTCCTATAAGAGCGCATGAGCGAGACATCTAAAACCCATAAGCGAGCTGCTTTTCTGCCGTCTGTTGATCTGGCAGAGGGGCGGCTCGCTTTGTTATATGAGCTTCGCGCGGCTGCACGGGCCATAACACTGCCTTTATTTGAAAATGGGGCAGAGCGGCAGACTGAAAATAAAGCGGCCTCTGGCTATGATCCTGTCACGGCGGCCGACACCGAAGGGGAGCGCGTCCTGCGCGGTATCATTAGCGCTCATTTTCCCGATGACGCCATTGAAGGTGAGGAGTTTGGCGACATAAAGGGGACAAGCGATTGGCTTTGGACGCTAGACCCGATTGACGGTACGCGCGGTTTTGTTGCGGGCGTGCCTGTCTGGAGTACGCTCATTGCCGTGAGCTTTAAAGGCGCGCCTGTTATTGGCCTCATTGATCATCCTGCCCTTGGGCAAAGTTATTTTGGCGTCATCGAAATTGCAGGTCCCGTCGCTTGGCGAGAGCTCGACGGCGGAGATGTTTTGCGGCTTTCCACGAAACCTTGCGAAGCAATTTCAGACGCTATTCTTGGCTGTACCGAGCCGCTGTCGATGCTGGATCACGGCGAATTGGCCGCCTATAACATTATCAGGCATGGCGCGCGGTTTTCGCGGCTGGGTCTTGATGCTTATGGCTATGCTATGGTGGCAAGCGGACGCATGGATATCATTATAGAAGCGGGGCTTAAGCCGTGCGACGTGCGCGCGCTCATGCCTGTCATCGAGGGGGCAGGCGGCAAGCTCAC
>CAZFWZ010000026.1:19662-27212 GCA_964522765.1 uncultured Caulobacterales bacterium
ATGAAGATAGCCCCTTTAAATCCTTTGGTATTCAACGATAGCAACAACTGCGCGGTTTAAATTCGCCGCCTTAAGGGCATAGCGGTCTCCAAAGCCGCTGCGTGGCCTTATCCGACTAAAACCGCTTCACAGGATCGATTTTTGGACTTCGTCCAATCTCTTCTAAGCCTTCAGACCGCATTAGCTTGACGCGAGTGTATAAAGGTTAATCGCCATTAATTTTTGGTTATCGTGATATTATATTTACTAGCTTAGTGATCCTTAAATCGGGAGCTCCCGGCTCATGCACAGAAAATACGAGACTGCTTGCCAGTGGTCGTCGTTATGAGGCAAAAATGAAAAAATCTATGGATTTGATTAAGAGGTATGCCGCTGATGACAGCGGCGCGACAGCCTTGGAATATGGTCTTATCGCTGGGCTTATAGGTGTCGGCATTCTTGTGGGTATAGGTAAGTTTGCAACAAATCAAGATTCTGCTTGGAACGGCCTTGCGGATAAGGTCACAAACACTATCGATTAAATCGAGGGCTATCTTTTAATACCCATCAAATTGTTCGGCGGCTCTGCTGTGACCACGCCTTGGTCGTTGATATGCAAGTATAATTAAGCCAACCGCCAACCATCAACCACTTAATTTAGGTAAAACTGCTATATCGGCAAAGATGACTAGCGGCTTATTAGGGCGGTTTAGGCGGCTTAAGATTGCAATAAAAATTCAATATGCACATAGGTTTAACGCGAGAGTCCGTTGGCACATAACCTGCATATATATTCCTGATTAAAACCGTATGAGGGACGGCTTGTGAAGCACCTAGCTAAAGATCTAGCTTTTTCGGCTCCTACTGACAAAGACAGTCACTTGGAGCTCTTGTCTGATGATGTCTCATCATCGCAGACTTGGGATAATGGCGTGACGGTTATTATTCCTACATATAAGCGTCCAGAAGGTTTAGCGCGTGCCCTTTCAAGCATTCTTTCGCAGGGACCGTGCGGACGATTAGTAGAAATTCTGATTACGGATAATGATCCCGAGGGTAGTGCGCGGGCTTATATTGAGCATATGGCGCAAACTGTCTCCGTCCCTTTACTGTATATTCACGCGCCTCAGCCTGGCGTGTCAAACGCCCGAAATGCCGCTATGGCGAAAGCAAGGGGGCGATATATAGCTTGGCTTGATGATGATCAGGAGGCAGGGGCGGACTGGATAAAGTCATATTTATTAGCGGCTGAACGTTATGATGCGGCGCTTGTATTCTGTCCATCACCCGCCGAAGTCGCGGGTTGCGGCAAAGATAATGCTTTCCTTATAGAGTTTTTCTCTCGCTCAGGCGCAGCTGAGAATGGTGTTATTTCTGAATTTCATGGCTGCGGAAATAGTTTCATGGATCTAAAAAAATGTAAGCTTCCGAGCCCTATTTTTGATCCGAAGGCAAATGAGTCGGGTGGTGAAGATGATATACTCTTCACGTATATACAGGCTCAGAATGTCGTGACAGCTTGGACACAGGATAGCTATGTGACCGAATATGTCCCCGCCTGGAGGGCCACAGCTAATTATGTGCGCAAACGTAGTTTTGGTTTTGGGCAAGGGCCGTCGCGCATCTGTGCCAACCCAGATAATTTCAATATTTTGGGGTTAATCAAATGGACAATGATTGGGATATTGCAAATGCTTGTCTATGGTCCCTTGGCCTTACTCTTGAGCGCAATAGGGCATAGCAAAGCGCTCCATTTTCAATGTAAGGCTTGCGAAGGGGCTGGAAAAGTATTCTGGCAAACATGTTTCCAGCAAAAACTATATGGGGCAACGGCTCTCAAGTTGAAGGCCAAGCTACAGAGCAAGTTAAAGCCAGAAAGCTGATGACCTATTTGATCTAAAGTGCATTGGCCTCTAGGAAGTCATCAAAGGCTTTGAAAAACTGATTGCGCAGTTCATCGCGTTCTAAAAACAGCTCATGTAAAGCGCCAGGGACGGTCGTAAAGCTTGCCCCTGATTTTTCTGCAAACCTCTTATTGGACGAGGGGTCTACAATGGGGTCTGCGCCAGCGGCGGCGATGAGAGCCGGAACTTTTAATTTATCGGCATTTTTATTGACAAAATTCATGCTGCGTAGCGCTTGGACAATCCAGCCATAGGTTGGCGGGCCAAGGCGAAGACGTTCAACATTGTTAAAATAGGCCGACCAACTTTTATAACGGTCTGGGTCGCTTGTGAGTTTATTGCTTTCGAAGGGCACCGGAATCCCGCTGCGGCCACGTTGGAAAGGAAGGTCTTTTTTCGCCATACCGCAAGCGGACAAAACTTTTATTAGGCTTGTCAGGATGGGGGTTGCCATATCGTAAAGGCCCAGCATGGGAGAGGCGGCAATAACAGCGCTAGGCCGCATGACGCCGCTAATCACAGCTTGCAGCACGACGCAGCCGCCCATGCTATGGCCCATAATAATATGCGGTTTTGGTAGAAGCGGAGAGAATTGCGCCGTCAGACCTGCAAGGTCATCTGCGTAATCTTGGAAATCATCTACATAAGATTTGAGCGGGTCATCAACGAGGCGTTGCGATAAGCCTTGGCCGCGCGGGTCCATCACGAGGACGGTGAAGCCTCTTGCCGTAAGATCAACGACTGTCTCGAGGTATTTTTCGATAAATTCTGTGCGGCCCGGGAACATAATAATAGAGCCGCGCGGGTCTGTGCGCTCTGATGTGGCTAGCATAACGCGCATCCGTAAGCCGTTTTGAACGGGCCAGTAAAAACGGGCCCGCGAGCCTAAGGCTTCAGGGAGGCTACGGCCATCGGGGCTGATAAAGTCAGCTGTTTCAAATTTTGTTTGTGCCCGCATATTGCCCTAAAATGCTGCCTGCGTGAAATTATCCTGCAGAAAGCAGAAGGCCCAGATAATTATTAAATCTGAGCCTTTTGAATTTTATTTACATAGATGAGAAGAGACTTTGTAGTCCCATTGCGACAGACATATCGCCCGCCACTTTAAGCTTACCCGACATGAAGGCCATCATCGGGTCAAGATTGCCAGAGGCAAGTGAGATAAAATCTTCCTTTGAGACAGAGATTGTGCAATCCGCGTCTTTGTCGGCGATTTCTGCGGCTGTCCCATGTGCAAAGACTTGGCCATCGTCACCAAAATCAAATTTTACTGATTTGTCGATGCCGCCAGATTTCTCTAGCGCTTCGTTCATTTTTGAAACGATATCTTCATTTGTCATAATTTATCCTTTGAATGTCTGCTCTCTATATGGAGGAGCGTGGAAGGTTTTTCTAGTGGTATTTAATTTTGCAAATTAAAATTAGAGCGGTTTTCTAAACATTAAAGTCGCGCGGTCCGACTCGCCAATATTTTTATAAAGCGCAGGATCAAAGTCTTTGGCGGCGTCAGAGCCTTCTTTTGGCGCGCGTGAGCGCGGAGGCAGTGTCCATACACCTACAGGGTGGTCAGCCGTGTCGCGTGGATTAGAATTGACCTCAGAGCTGCCGACAAAATCAAAACCCGCACGTGCGGCGAGGTCTTTCATATAGCTCTCCTGAACATATCCCGTGCGGCCTTTAGGGTCTTGCACAGAGCTTTCAGGCAGGCGGTGCTCAACAACACCTAAAATTCCGCCGGGTTTGAGGGCTGCGTAGAAGTCAGTAAAGGCTTTATCCGCATAGCCGCCGCCCATCCAGTTATGGACATTACGGAAGGTCAGGATCATATCAAGGCTGTCTGGTGTTGTGATAGGTGTGGGGTTTTTGCCAAAGCTCGCAATTTCAACATTGCCCATACCGTCTGCGCCAACGAATTTATCTTTGAAAGCTTGGTTACGCGCTGCTGCGCGTTCACTCCCTTCTTCTTGGTATAAAATAGCCGTATATGTGCCTCCGCCGCTCGCCAGATAAGGCGCGATGATAGGGGTGTACCAGCCGCCCCAGACCTCGCCGACATTCATATCAGGCTGTACGCCGAAAAACTCCAGAGTTGGGACCGGATTTCTGAACTTATCGCGCGCGGCTTGTTCGGCGCGGCGCGGATGAGCCGCAATCTCAGCCAGCGTGACAGTTTGTGTCTGCGCGGTAGCCGGCGTATCCGAACTCGCCGTGTCCGTTTTATTCCCGCAGGCCGTGAGGGCCAAAAGACTTGCGCCTGCAAGCGCAAAACCGAGTGTTTTTATTGTAGACATAGTTTGTGCTCCAAAAGTTGAATTTAAAGCTTAATGTGGTGATTATTTCGCGCGGCGCAAGGGCTTTTTGACGCGCTGCGATTTGATGCCGCAAACCCCTTGAAAGCGTAAATCAGTTTCCCAAATCTTATAACCGAGACGCCGCTATGGGTCTCGCACTTAACCGGCTCGGCCAGAAGGCGGGCCACAACTACATTGCTAAAAGGATGTAAAACTATGCGTAATTATGATTTCACCCCTCTCTACCGCAGCTTTGTCGGCTTGGACCGTATGGCAGATTTAATTGATACGGCGTCGCGCGCGGCGACGGCGCAAGATGCCTATCCGCCCTATAATGTCGTGCAAACAGGCGAAAATAGCTACCGTATCGAATTGGCGGTAGCTGGTTTTGCGGAAGATGATTTTGACATTGAAGCGCGCGAGAATGTGCTGACGATTGCGGCGCGCAAAGAGCCAGCGCTGCAAAGCGAAGACGCAGAGGTGACCTTTCTGCACCGCGGTATTGCGGAGCGAGGGTTTGAACGCCGTTTCCAACTGGCTGACCATGTCATCGTTGAAAGCGCCTCACTTACTCATGGTCTTTTGACGATATCACTAAAACGTGAAATTCCTGACGCCTTGAAGCCGCGTAAAATCTCCCTAAATGCAGCAGCTGAGGACACGGATGTTAAACACCGTGACCAAAAAGTAATCGCAGCGAAACCTCGCGGTAAAGCGAAGGCTGCTTAAGTAAAGGTCTAGGCGAAGACCACAGTTATCCTCCCCCCTTGGGATAACATTCTGTCCGCCATGACCCGGCGCTGCGCTCCGTCACTTTCCCTCCCCTAGGACGTGAGCGCAGCGCCCATTTTATATTAAAACACGAAACTAGGCCTTGCCCATAAAAAGGCCGGCTAGATGACGAGCGTTTTACATCAATTATGAGAGTGGAACGGCATGGCCGCGCGCCAATGGCTTGATTAATATCTTGATTATTATTCAGAGATATAGGGGGTAGACAGAGAGCCGCCTGAAGATCCGCTGCCTCCTACGCCTTCTATATTTATATTCGCATCATTGAATATAAAGCTACCGGCAACAAGAGCGACTTCCCTTACATTGGCCGCCGCGCCGCTGTTAAATATAACCCGGCGACTAGGCAGGTATAAAATTCCTTCAAAGGCAAACCCATTTGTACCGTTAATTGTAAAATCTGAAGCGTTCAGCCCTGGAGCTTCGGTTATAAACACATCTTTATAATCTCCAGATGTCGGCGGGGTCATATCTGAAGACACACCGCTGTTAAACTGAATTCTAGACGTGTCAGCAAAATAGAATGTGACACCGTCACCTTCCCAAGTTCCTCCGTTCACATTCCATCCGCCGCCGCGGATGACGTAAAGGCCGGGCTCAAATATAACTTCAGAATTGCTGTTATTAAAATTGTGCCAACCACAATAAACACCCGGTTCCATGGTTATGTTCGCTGAACTGTAATTTCCGTTATTGAAATTACAGGTATTTGAACTTGGTTCTGGGAATGCTCCCGCATAAGGATCTGGGGCGACCTCGCAATCTGTTTCAATGTTGAGGCTTGATCCAGTATTATTCGTAATGCGCGATCCGGCCACACATGTTCTATCGACATCCCATGTGACGCCAGAGTTGATACTAAAAGCGGAATTGCGATTGGCATGGACGTGGGCTTCGCAATCCATTGTTTGTACTTCAGCGCCGCTATTGAGCGTAATGCCGGGTTGAGCCGATGGGTTAAGCGCCATAATGCAGGCCGGTTCCTCTGCCACTAAATTCAAATTAACCGTGGTTGCTGTGGCAATGCCAGACATAGATTTTCTCAACAGTTCACCAAATAATAGAGGCTTTGAGGCCTGGGCCATTCCAATTACATCGTCGCCTGATACCTCAAAGTTGACTGTTAAATTACTAACGTTCACGGAGTCTATAAAATTGGAAAGGAACAACCCTTCAGCATCTTCTTCGGCCGTATCAGAATCTATGTTCTGGCTATAATAAATGGTAGCTGTATCGAGCGCATCTTGCATTTTTGACTTAGTCGACGTTAATTGAGCCGTATCAAGACTGACGGCTGCAATTAATGATATAATGCCGCCCCCGAGGGCAAACATGATGGCCATATTGCCTTGTTCGTTTTTGCGCAGCTGCGCTAGAGTGTTATAAAATGTAAACATGAGGGTGCCTTCAAGTAATTATTTATTCCCCCACAGAATTAGAAGAAAAAACTACCAGCAGTTTATTAAAATCTGCGAAATGGATGTGGTGAGTAAATCCTTAACTTTTGGCGCTTGAATCTAAAGCGTTGAACCGCAAATGATCCCAATAAAAAAGGCCCACCTCCGAGTTATCGAGGGCGGGCCTTTCTAATTTATTCGGTTGAAAGAGATCTACTCTTCTTCTTCGCTTTTTTGTTTACGGCGGCGGCGCGGCTTGGGCTTATCTTTGCCCTCGCTGTCGTCTTTACCTTTTTTAGCGTTGCGCGGCTTTCTGTCGCCGTCATCGCTGCGCTCAGGTTTTGGCGTCTCTTTGCCTGTGTCCTGATCAACGAACTTCATAGACAGGCGAACCTTACCGCGGTCATCAAAGCCCATAAGTTTGACATAAACTTCTTGGCCTTCTTTGAGGTAATCAGAGGGGTGGTTCACACGCTCTTGCGCGATGTGAGATACGTGGACAAGGCCGTCTTTCGGGCCAAAGAAGTTTACGAATGCGCCGAAATCGACAACCTTCACAACTTTGCCTTTGTAGATCATGCCAACTTCTGGATCAGCGGTTAGGCCGTGAATCCATTCGCGGGCGGCATCGATAGATTTTTGATCATTAGAGGCAATCTTAATTGTGCCGTCATCTTCAACACTGACGCGCGCGCCTGTTGTGTCAACGATTTCGCGGATGACTTTACCGCCTGTGCCGATAACGTCGCGGATTTTGTCGACTTTGATTTTCATCGTCTCGATACGCGGCGCAAATTCACCCACATCATCACGGGCCGCTGAGAGGCCTTTGTTCATTTCGCCTAGGATATGCAGACGTCCGCCATTGGCTTGCTCAAGCGCTGTCGTCATGATCTCCTCGCTAATACCTGCGATTTTGATATCCATCTGAAGTGATGTGATACCTTCGCTCGTGCCGGCCACTTTAAAGTCCATATCGCCAAGATGATCTTCATCACCGAGGATATCAGACAAAACAGCAACGCCGTCATCGTCTTTGATAAGACCCATCGCAATACCAGAGACAGGGCGCTTAAGCGGCACGCCTGCGTCCATCATCGCCAGAGAACAGCCGCAAACAGTCGCCATAGATGACGAGCCATTTGATTCCATAATCTCGGAAACGAGGCGGATTGTGTAAGGGAACT
>CAZFWZ010000027.1:0-1930 GCA_964522765.1 uncultured Caulobacterales bacterium
ACATAAGCATCGCCGCCTTTACCTTTAACAAGTTTGTAAGGCAGAAGTTTTGAATCTTTTTTAATTGCCGGGTCCGTCATTTGGCGGCCAATCAGGCGCTTGACGGCAAAATAGGTATGGTCAGGGTTGGTAACGGCTTGGCGGCGCGCCGTCTGGCCAATCAGGCGCTCGCCGCCTTCTGCGAAAGCCACAACAGACGGGGTTGTGCGCTGACCTTCTGAGTTTTCAATCACGCGGGCTTTGTCGCCGTCCATAACGGCCACACAAGAGTTGGTTGTACCGAGATCGATACCGATAACTTTAGACATTGGGGTCTCCATTTGCGGCGGCGGCCCGCGATTGCGCAGACGCCTTAGTCGTAATCTGGCGGGCAAAACCGCCGTTAAACGCGATATGGGGGACAATTCGCCGCGCGCAAGGGTAAGCGGAAGAAAAGACTCACTTTTTTGTGAGAGATTTTATATATATAAAGTGATGCGCCGCACGGGCTTCGTATTTTCATACGAAGCCCTGCCCTGACTAGGTCGGGCAAAGGCCAATACCCACATATACAGCCTTCAAAATAGTTTTGGACTATGGTTCATGAACAGGATATGACATATTGATACTGCGAGAAAGCTATTCAGATTCGGTTCAGCTTCCGCGCCGTAACACTTCACTGGGCGCTATTTTAATAGCCCCATAATTTTGTTTAATATTACAGGGGGAAATACCATGAGTAAACGCGACGATCTAATCGTAAAATATGCAGCAGACCTAAAAGAGAAATGCGGCGTAACCGCTGATATGGACTTTCTGCGGAAAGTCACAATTGGCTGCGGTCCATCTATTTATAACCGCGACTCATCAACCGTGTCTGCGTCTGATCCGTCAGAACTTGCAACTGTTAAGAACAACTTCCTCATCAAAAAGCTTGGCCTGTCCGACGGCCCTGCGCTTGATGACGCGATTAATGCTGTGATGGACCAATATGGCCGTTCAACTAAGGCGAAATACCGCGCGGTTGTTTACTATCTGCTCGCGAAGCATTTCAAAAAAGAATCTGTCTATAATAAATAGAGAGTTTCAGCTTTTCTTTTGGGAAGTCATTCGGCCTGTCGCTTGCGGCAGGCTTTTTGTTTGGCCGCTTTTATAGTCTTGCAGGTTTGTCATTTGAAAAGCGAGGAGGGCTAAGGCAGACTTTAATCTGAAAGTAGTGTTGGCATAGAAACAACATGTGTTGACGGGACGATGACTATGATTGATTTTCCACAGTAGCCGCGCCAGATAAGGATATGCCCTCTGCATCTTCCAAATTCCCGCCCACATTCCCGCAAGGCTTTGCGCATTACCCGCTTTATTTCACGCCTGTGCAGCAAGCCGCGTTGATTGACGCCGTGAAAGTTGGTGTGGCGCGCGCCCCGTTCTTTCAGCCCACTATGCCGCGTACGGGCGCCCCGCTGTCTGTCGTGATGAGTAATTTCGGCCCGCTGGGGTGGGTGACGGATAAAGAGGGCGGCTACCGTTATGAACAGGCTCATCCTAAAACAGGCACGCCGTGGCCTGCGCTCCCCGATATGCTGGGCAAGTTATGGGATGAGGTGACGGGCTATGACGCGCGCCCCGAAGCCTGTTTGATTAATTGGTATAAAGCCGCCGCTTATGATGGGAAGGGCGCAAAAATGGGGATGCATGTCGATAATGATGAGCGTGATGTGCGCGCGCCTGTTGTCTCAGTTAGCCTGGGCGACCCGGCTATGTTTCGCATTGGCGGGCCAAAGCGCGGCGGCCCGACCCAAGGCGTGAAGGTTTTCTCTGGTGATGTAGTCGTGCTGGCGGGCGATGCGCGGCTCTGTCATCACGGCGTGTCCAAAGTCTATTACGGGGAGAGCGCGCTTGTGCCCCGCGGCGGGCGGATTAATTTGACAATGCGGCGGGTCAACCCCTCTTA
>CAZFWZ010000027.1:2030-17996 GCA_964522765.1 uncultured Caulobacterales bacterium
GGCGGGCGGATTAATTTGACAATGCGGCGGGTCAACCCCTCTTAACTTGGATGAAAACGCAGCTAGGGCCTCTCCTGACGGGCGAGTATTAAATCTTCCTTTGGGTTTAGGTGCTAGGCTGCATCTATGATACGCACTTTACTTTTCGCTTCGGGCCTTTTGCTCGCCGCCTGTACGCAAGTTGAATCCGCTCAAACATCTCCCTCTGAGGACTATACATCCGTTCCAGTAGAGGCGGCGCAATATTCTGGCGCCGATGCGGTGAAGCTTGCGCAATTTGGCGGCGGCGCGCGTCTGCCGGCCGTGAACCATTTCCCCGTTAAGCGCTGTATGAATATGGGTAATGCGCTTGAATCCTCCTATGAAGGTGAATGGGGCTATACTATTCGAGAGCGCGATTTTCACACCATTGCCAAAGCGGGCTTTGATACAGTGCGCATTCCTGTGCGCTGGGATGAACACATTTCCGCTAATCCTCCCTATAAGATTGACCCCGCTCGTATGCAGCGCGTGATTGATGTTGTTGGTCAAGCGCAAGGTGCAGGGCTTGGCGTTATTATTGATGTGCATCATTACAGGGACCTCATGGCGCGCGTTACGCCTCAGACAGCGGAACGTTTTCTCGCGATTTGGGCGCAAATCTCTCAAGCTTTTGCAGCGGCGCCGTCCACTGTCTATTTTGAACTTTTAAATGAGCCGATCGACGCTGATATGGGGCAGCTCAATGAGCTATACGCGCGCGCATTGCAAATCATTCGCCGCACGAACCCGACCCGCGCTGTGATGATGGGGGGCAACCGCTGGAATTCCCTTGATACGCTGGGACGCGTGCGTTTCCCGCGTGATCCTTATTTGGTCGCGACTTATCATGATTACGGCCCGCATGAATTTACCCATCAAGGCGCAAGCTGGGAAGACAACCCGTCGCCTCTGGGCAAAAAATGGGGCGCGCGCCAAGACTGGGCTGAGCTTCAAGATGTTATTGGACGTGCCCAAGCCTTTAAGGCGCAGACGGGCCTGCCTGTATTCGTCGGCGAGTTCGGGGTCATAAATGAGGTGCCAGATAATCAGCGCGCCGAATGGATTAAAGCGCGCCGCATCGCCATGGAACGCGCAGGTCTGTCGTGGTGTGTCTGGGACTATGCCGCGGCCTTTAATAGCTATGATAAGGCGCGTGAGCAGTGGAAGCCGCAAATCTTAAACGCGCTTACAGGCCGTTAAACGCGCGGCCTTTAAGCTGAGGCTGACGTGCTCACTTCGGTCTCTTTGACTAAAAGTTTATAGCGCTGTGTTTTCCACACAAGCCAGTAAAGTCGCCCGCCAAGAAGAATAGACGCCACGCTTAAGCTGATAAGCAGTCCGTACCAAATTCCGTTGGGGCCAATAGCTGTCTTCAGCCCTAAATACCAAGCGATAGGAAACCCAACAATCCAATAGCAAAAGCCCGTCATAAACATGGGCGCGCGGACATCTTTGAGCGCGCGCAGGAGTTGATTACTCGCGACTTGAACGGCATCTGATAGCATGAAGGCTGCTGCGAGCGGCAGGAACAAAACCACATAATTAAAGACGGTTTCATTTTCGGCTGTTTTCTCAAGATAAAGCGCCGCAATGCCCGTTGGCATAAGGGTTACAAAAACGGCAATGGTGACCATTGTGGCCACGCAAAGGCAAATGGTAATCACGCAGACGCGTTTGACGGCCTCATGATTTCGCGCCCCGGCCGCAAGGCCTGCGCGCACAGACCCTGCCATAGACAAGCCCCAAGGCAGCATGAAGGCAAGCGCGGCGACATTCATCGCAATTTGATAAGCGGCAATTTCAAATTTCCCTATTACGCCCATTAAAAGAACGCAGGCATTAAACAGCATGCCCTCAAACACGGTTGAGACGCTAATTGGCCAGCCGAGTATGATAAGCTCCTTCATCCGCTCCCATTTTAATGTGAAAAAATCTTTGAACAGGCGAAAGGTTTTAGCCTCTTTATCAAGGCTGATATAGGCGACGAATAAAAGGAAGCTAATGAAGTAAACCAGTGATGAGGCTATGCCTGCGCCTAAAAGCTCCAGGCGAGGAAAACCCCAATTGCCGAAAATCAGCAGGTAGTTAAAAAAGGCATTGAGTGTTGTGGACATAATGACAAGCAGCAGTGGGATGGTTGTCTTATTCAGAGTAGCTAAAAAATTTCGCAGGCACATAACCCCTAGCGCAAAGGGCATACCAAAGCTCAGCATGAGTACATATTCGCCTGCCATTTTAGAAATAACCGGGTCTTGGCCAAAGAAAACCAGTAGAGGCTCGGTGAACATTACGCCCAGAATAATCACCGGCGTCATAAGCGTAATCACCCATAGCGACATGCGCACGGAGTAACGCACATCATCATGGTCATTCTGATTGGCTCCGAGCGCTTGAGAAATCAGCGGCGTCACGGCTGCTACGGGGCCAGAGCCAATCATCCAGATAAGGAACATAACCACGAGGCCAAGCGAGCTGGCGGCCAGCGCGTCGGCGCTGACACGGCCAATCATGATAACATCTATTGTGTAGACAAAAAACTGTACAAGCTGCGTTGCGGCCATAGGCAAGCCCAGACCTAGAATGACTTTTAGCTCTCCTTGCCAATTGACGGGCATAACTTTCGTGTCAGATGGTATGTGGGCGGCGGTACTCATTGTGAGGCGCTATCGCGATAAATGCAGATGAGCGCAAGAAAAAACCCGCATCAAGGTGCGGGTTTAAGGTAGCTCTTCAGATTTTATTATTTACTTTGGCAGGCTTATTTCAGGCCTGATAATTTTTGCGACAGAAGGCGGCGCTTTTTTTCCTCTAGGCTTTTTTGGCCGGGATAACGGCGGCGGCTTGGCTGATAGGCGACCGCGCTATGAGCTTCGCAATAAGGCGTGGCTGGGTCTGTCTTGCGGCCGCAAAAGCGGAAATCTGATTTAGACGGGTCGCCAATGGGCCATTTGCACATATGTTCGCGTATAGTTAGGATTGTGGCGTATTCGCCATTGGCCAAAGGTTTCGCCTTGATGGGCGGCGGTGGCGGCGCTTTGGGAACAGCGCGCGGCGCGGGCCGCGGCGCGGATACTTTCGTGACGGTGCGTGTACGCGGAGCGCTTGGCTTACCTGTACGCGGCGCCGCAGGACGGGACGGCTTTGCGCGGCCAGAGAGGCCAAGGCGGTGAACCTTACCGATTACAGCATTACGGGTGACGCCGCCAAGCTGCTTTGCGATTTGCGAGGCACTCAGCCCATCTGCCCATAATTTTGAGAGAACTTCAACCCTATCTTCTGTCCATGCCATAATATTCCCCTTGTCTGGCGCTTTGCAGCTAATGTCTAATTTGGAATCAAAAGAGCGTCTGGCCATTACGATTTTGGCCTAGGCGCTCTTCACGTCCCATGAGCTATTTTCGAAAAAGCAGCACACTATATGTTGTGTTGAGGATACGTTGCCCACACGTTCTCACACAAGATAAAGTATACGAATAGTTAAAAACCACAAGATAAAGTTAACAGATATCCACAGTAAACTAGATATTGATTCGAAAAATTTCGAGAATGAGGCCGAAATTTACCTAGAATTGAAGGATAGGCAAAAATTACCCTAAAACGGCCTATCTCTGGCTTGGCGTTGCAAGAGGCGCATGATACGCCGTGATTATAAGGAAAAAATCGAGCGCGTGCTCGAAAGATTAAGGCGTGTACATGTCCCCGCAAGGCTCCGCAGATACGAGTTTAGATTTGCCTGCAAATGGCCCGCAAATGCGCCTCACCGGCGGCATGAATTGGCTTGGGCTTTGGACATTATATACCAAAGAGGTCAAAAGGTTCTGGCGCGTGGGACCGCAAACTTTGCTCGCGCCTGTGGTCAGCAACTTACTTTACCTCACCGTTTTCGTGCTCGCCTTTTCCGAAAACCGCGCCGGAGGATCTGCGGGTTTTGTCGCTTTCCTTATTCCAGGCCTTATCATGCTTGGCATTTTAAATAACTCATCGGCCAATAGCTCCAGTTCTTTAATGACAGGTAAGATGATGGGCTCTATTATTGATGTGCTCATGCCGCCGCTCTCCCATGTCGAGCTTGCGCTGGGTTATCTGTCAGGCGCTGCGACGCGGGGCGTTTTAGTGGCTATTTTTACAGCCATCGTGCTGTCAATCTTTGGGCTGACGTGGCCCTTGCACTGGTGGGCTGTGCTTTACTTCGGCGTTTCTGCGGCGGTGATGATGGGCATGGTTGGCATGCTATCAGGGATTTGGGCTGAAAAATTTGACCAGCTCGCCGTTGTCAATCAATTCATCATTTTGCCGCTGTCGTTTTTGTCAGGCACGTTCTACCGTATCGATGTTCTGCCAGAGCTATGGCAAGAGGTCATTAAATGGAACCCGCTGTTTTATCTTATCGACGGCTTTCGTTACGGCTTTATGGGCGTCGCGGATAGCCATATTTTAACGGGAGTTATATTGACGGCTGTTCTCAACCTTGTTTTATTTATCACTTGCCTACGCGTGCTCAAATCGGGCTGGCGGCTGAAGGCTTAGGAGGCTCTTATGTCTAGTAACGAACATATGTATGATTGCTATAAACCGCCAGAGCAGCTTTTTGTGCGCGGTGAGGGGGCCTATCTCTATACGGATAAAGGCGAGAAATATCTCGATTTCATTGCGGGGATTTCTGTCAATTGCTTGGGTCATAATCATCCCGTGCCTGTGAACGCGCTTAAAGAACAAGCCGATAAAGTGTGGCACGTGTCGGGCATGTTTCGCCTAGAGCATGCCGAAATTCTGTCTAAGAAATATTGTGACGCGCTGCCATTTGCAGACAAAGTCTTTTTTACCAATTCGGGCGCGGAAGCTTTGGAATGCGCGATGAAAACGGCGCGTAAATTTCATTATGATAATGGCCAGCCTGAGCGGTATGATATATTGACATTCCAAGGCGCGTTTCATGGCCGTACATTTGCGACTATAAATGCAGGCGGTAATCCGAAATACCTCAAAGGCTTTGGCCCGGCTTTGCCCGGCTTTATTAGCCTGCCCTTTGGTGATCATGAGGCGTTAGAGGCCGCGGTCTCTAATACAACGGCGGCCATTCTTGTCGAACCTGTTCAAGGCGAAGGCGGTCTGCGTCCACTGCCGATTAAATGTCTTCAGGGCCTGCGCAAGTTATGCGACGAGCAAGGCATTCTTTTAATATATGATGAAGTGCAATGCGGCGCGGGCCGTACGGGTAAGCTGTTCGCGCATCAATGGGCCAGCCAAGAAAATGGAGGGAACGCAGAACCTGACATTATGGCCGTGGCTAAAGGTGTCGGCGGAGGGTTCCCGCTCGGGGCCTGTATTGCCTCTGCGAAAGTCGCCGCCGGCATGGTGCCCGGCACCCACGGCAGTACATATGGTGGTAACCCGCTGGCGACGGCAGTGGGCAGCGCGGTATTTGACGAGATTTCAAAGCCTGAGTTTCTAGACCATGTCACCAAAGTCTCCAACTTCCTCACCCAGCAATTTGAAAGTCTAAAAGACGAATTTCCAGATGTCGTTATTGAATTACGCGGCAAGGGGCTTCTTTGCGGTATGCAGCTGAAAAAGACAGCGCTTGATGTGCGCAAGATTGCGCTCGCTAAAGGCCTGCTAGGCGGGTCAGCGGGCGAGAATACGCTGCGCCTTGCCCCGCCGCTTATTATAACTGAGGACCATGTGCGCGAAGCCGTCGGTATTTTGCGCGAAACTTTTACAGAGGCTCGCGCGCTTCCAGATTTTGAGTTTGAATAGACTCTCATTTAATGACTGGAAATTACTCTCGCCTTTAGCTAAACACCCTTTTTGGCTAAAGGCTTTTTTATGGCTAAACATTTTTTATCACTCGCAGATATCCCAGCGTCTGAACTGCGGGCTATTTTGGACGAGGCCCATGCGCGCAAGACAGCGCGCCAGTCTAAAGACGGCATGGCATGGCCCAAAGGTAAGGTCGACGCCGATGCGCCGATGGAGGGCCGCACGCTTGCGCTGATATTTGAAAAGTCATCAACCCGTACGCGCTTCTCTTTTGATATGGGTATGCGGCAGCTCGGCGGTAGCTCTATCACGGCCACGAGTAATGACATGCAGCTAGGGCGCGGCGAGACGATTGAAGACACAGCTAAAGTGCTCTCGCGCTTTGTCGACGGTATCATGCTGCGCGCTAATAGCCACGAGACGTTGACGGCCTTGGCGCATAACGCGGCAATTCCCGTGATCAACGGGCTGACGGATTATAACCACCCTTGCCAAATTATGGCCGACCTTCAGACGCTTGAAGAACGCGGCGGGGATTTGTCGGACATGACGCTGACATGGGTGGGCGATGGTAATAATGTTGCCGTGTCCTTTATTAATGCCGCGGTGAAGTTCGGTTATAAGCTGCGCCTGTCATGCGCAGGCGGCTACGCAGTCGCGGGCCAGACGGTCGAAGCCGCACGCGGGCAGGGCGCAGACATAACTGTTGAGACAGACCCGCTCAAAGCCTGCGACGGCGCGGATGTTGTGATTGCGGATACCTTTGTCTCTATGGGCGACACGGACGCAGATCAGCGCCTGAAAGATTTAATGCCGTATCAGGTGACTGAGGCGCTGATGGAAAAAGCCGCGAAATCTGCGGTCTTCCTGCATTGCCTGCCCGCTCACCGCGGCGAAGAAGTGGCGACCTCTGTCATTGACGGGCCGCAGTCGGCTGTCTTTGACGAGGCGGAAAACCGCCTCCATGCGCAAAAGGCAATTATCACATGGTGCTTCCAGTCATGACCGATATTGGTATATTAGGCGCAGATGGGCGTATGGGACAGGCCGTCATTAAAGCCCTGCAAGGACGCGCGAATTTCACGGTAGCTTTGACCGCGCCGAGCTCTCCGAACGTCGGCCGCGACGCGTCCGAACTTGCTGGGATTGCGCCGAGCGGCGTTGTGCTTGCCTCTGATATTAAAGCGGGCCTAAATGGCTGCGATGTTATTATTGACTTTTCTCGGCCGACTGCCGCGATTGACGCTGTGCTCGCGATGCATGGCTCTCGCTGCAAAGCCTTCGTTACAGGTACAACAGGCTATACGGATATTGAAGAGAAAGCACTTTCAGAAGCGGCTGACGGCATCATCCTTTTAAAGTCCGGCAATTTTTCGCTCGGTGTTAATGTGCTTGAGGCCCTCGTGGAGACAGCGGCCCGCGCCTTGAAAACGGATTGGGATATTGAAATTTCCGAGCAGCATCACAAACATAAAGTCGACGCGCCGAGCGGCACAGCGCTCATGCTCGGCGAGGCCGCCGCTAAGGGCCGCGGCGGCACATTATCCGGCATGCGCGCGCCTATACGCGAGGGCGTGGACGCCGCGCGCAAGGCGGGCGACATCGGTTTTAGCGCCATTCGCGGCGGGGACATCATCGGTGTTCACGACGTACATTTTTTGAATGAGCTGGAACAGATAACCCTTTCCCACCGTGCCAATAACCGCAGCGTTTTTGCCAGCGGTGCGGTCACAGCCGCGCTCTGGGCGGTCACCCAGCCCAATGGCCGCTATGATATGCGGGACGTTCTGGGATTATAGACGAACGCTAATGCGCAATGATTCTGCTGGGGCCTAAATCACCCTGAATATCTCGCTCGTTATTTTCTCCTGACGGCACCATTTGAGTGTGCAGTGGGTTTTGTTCATTGAATTTGTGACCTCTATTATGAGTTTTCATAAAGAATTGCAGTAGAAGAGGTCTCGTAAATTGCCACTGCCGACTTGTATAAGTTTGCCCCTTTGTTAATCTAGTTTTTAGTGAGTGAAAGGGAACCATGTTCAAGTATATGTCTATTCGATCAAAATTGTTGCTCTTGATGCTCATCGTTGGACTTTTAAGCGCCGCAGCGGTTGGTATGCTGTCTTACAACAATGCTAAAACGTCGCTAACGGCAACCATTTATGATCAGCTAACGGCGTTGCGCGAGACAAAAAAGCGGCAAACGGAAAATTACTTCAAAGATCAATTCATCGCTTTTGACGTTTTCTCAAATCAACAACAAGTCGGAGAGGCTTTAGAGGTTTTTAGTCAGAATTTTCATGTAGCTACGGCCCCGCCATCGTCTTCAATTGAAGGGCTCAAACAGTTTTATCAAACCGACTACCTTGCTAAACTTAAAGCCAATAGCGACGGCGAACCTGTTCTGACGACTTTCTTCCCGCAGAGTGAATCGGCGCAAACTCGCCAAATACAATTCATATCTGAAAACCCAGCTGAGACAGGCAGTAAGGAAAACCTAGTGCGCCCAAATCTCGCCGGGTCATCCCAAATAGATAGTAATCCATATGCAAAGGCTCATGCGAAATATCATCCGCTGTTTGTGCGTATGCTGCGTAAACTCGATTATTATGATATTTTTCTTATCGACCATAATAGCGGTGATATTGTCTATAGTGTCTATAAAGAAGCGGATTACGCGACCAATTTAGATACGGGTCCTTACCGCTATTCCGGTCTTGCCAAGGCTTTTCAGGCGGCACGGGAAAACCCGCAGCTTGGTAGTGTTACCCTTGTGGATTTCTCCCATTATAAGCCGTCTTATAATAAGCCTGCTGCTTTTATGGCGACCCCCGTTTTTGATGGAGCTGAGCTAAAAGGCATTGTCGCGGGTCAGCTCAATATTGATGATATTAATGACTTTATGACGTCTTCTGGTAATTGGCAGCAAGAAGGTATGGGCGTCTCTGGCGAGGTTTATCTCGTCGGTGAAAATGAAAGCCTGCGCACGTCTAGCCGGTTTTTAATTGAAGACAAGGACGGGTATTTACAGGCTTTGCGTGATGCCGCCGTGCCGTCAAAGGCCGTAAGTCTCATTGAAAATACGGGCATCGCCATTCTTAATCAGCCTGTAAAATCTGTGGCGTCAGAGAAAGCCCTTCGCGGGATTAGCGGCACGGAGATTGTTGAGGATTACCGCAATGTAGATGTTTTATCAGCTTATGGCCCTATTGAAATTGGCGGGATGCGCTGGGCGATACTCGCTGAGAAAGATGTCTCCGAAGCCATGGCGCCGCTATATGAAATGCGAAACAATCTTCTTATCACTATGGGCGCGATTGCCATTTTAGTGACCTTATTTTCGCTAATAGCAGCGGGCGTGTTTGCTAAACCCGTCGCACGGCTTGAAAAATCAGTCGAACGTTTCACGGGCGGTGATACTGATTTCCGATTGGACGTATCTGGCACAGATGAATTTGCATCTTTATCACGCTCCTTTAACGGTATGATTGATGAAATTCGCGGGCATAACGATCTGATTGAAACCAAAAACCTCGAGAATGAAAGGTTATTGCGAACCGTTCTACCAGATGTCATTGCGGACCGTGTGCGCGGTGGGGATGTTGCCATCGCTGAGACATTTGAAAATGTCACGGTTGTTTACGCCGCCATTGGCCGTTTCACCGAAATTATGGCCGATGTGTCTGCCTCTGAAATGATTAACCTGATTAATGAGTTGATTGACGCCTTTGATGAAGCTGCAGAGCGTCATGGCGTTGAACGCATCAATACAGTGGGCGATGTATATCTCGCGGCCTGCGGTCTACCTATTCCGCGTCTGGACCATGCCAAGCGTGCCGCAGCCCTCGCGCTGGAAATGATCGCAATCGTTCACCGTTTTAACCGTACGCATGGCTTTCGCTTGACGCTGGGTGTTGGACTGTCGTCTGGCGAAGTGGATGCCGGTATTGTCGGTAAACGCCGTTTTGTTTACGAAATTCTTGGCGAGAGTGTGACAGTGGCGCGTCAACTGGCGACCGAAACACAGATTAACACCGTCTCTATCGGTAAATCGACCTATAATGATCTGCAAGACCAATCAGGCTTTGAGGTCGCCAAACCGATTAAATCTGAGGCCCTGGGCACGATTGATCGCTGGATGTCATCAGGGCCGAAACTAGTCGATGAGTCGGGAAGCCGCGCTTAATGACAACGCTCAGCACATCTGCGCTCATGGCGGTTATCGTCGTCGCGGTTATATACCCAATTCTGACCATTGCGGTTTCCGAATTACAGCGGTTTCAGGATCGCAAGGCCTCTCCTTATGGTAAGGCGGTGCGCCAATTTCAACTTAGCGTTATGCCGATGGCGGCGCTTTATATATTGATAACGAAAATTGCCGGAGTGAATGCCTATCCAAAGGCGGTTGACGGCAGCGCCATTGCGCTCGTCGACCTTTCGGTCTCTGTCATCGCGGCTAAGGTCGTTTTGACAGCCGTTGCGATTTTTTCAATCAATACGCTGTTGACGGCTCTAAATGCGTTTTTGATAACGCAGCGCGATAATAGCTCCTTCCTCACTAATATTCCGGGGCTCTTGCTTGATCTTCTTCGCCTGACATTGGTTCTAATAGGCGCCGCGATTATTGTCTCCACGGTCTGGGGCGCTGACCTGCAAGGGGCGCTTGTCGGCCTCGGTGTTGGCGGCATTGTTCTGGGCCTGGCTCTTCAAGATACGCTTTCAGCCGTTTTCGCGGGCCTCTCTATGGTTTCAACCCGAAATTTCAAGGAAGGCGACTGGCTGAAGACGGGCGATTATGAAGGCCGTGTTGTGGCGATGGATTGGCGGTCTGTGACGATAGAAACGGAACAAAAAATCCTTGCCGTTGTTCCAAATTCTGAGCTTGCGCAATCGACCTTTGTGGTCGAGTCCTCTGAAACTATGCCTTACGGCGAAGAGATTTCTTTATTTCTAGCCTTTGATAACCCTCCCGAAAAAGTCATACGCATTATTGATAAAGTCGCTAGCTCTATTCCTGATGTCCTCGCTGACCCACCCCATGAAGTTGAAGTTTTGGACTATACGGATAAGGGCATTGAATATGAGCTGATGTTTTTTGTCGCTGACAGAGGAGATGCTTGGCGCGTGCGGTCTGATTTTTTGCGCCGTTTTTGGTATGTGGCTCGCCGTGAAGGCCTCCATCATACGGGCGCGCAAAACCTACACTTCCAAACCGTTAAGCCGCCTGCGGCGAGCTTTAAGGCGCGGCATGATTTGCTGTCAAATATCACAGCCTTCACGCCGCCCGGAAAAGGTTTTGATGAGTTGGCGCACGCCGCTGAAATCGTAAGTTTTGGACTTGAGGAAACCTTGATGTCAGTCGGAGACAAATTTCATTCAATTTACATCCCTATTGACGGCAGCCTTAGCCTTTTGGGACCTAGCGGCGAGGTTATTCAATCTCTAAAAGATGGAGATTTTTATGTTTCGCGGGCGTTCCTTACAGGGTCTGAATGCCGTGTGTCACTGCGCTCAGACGAGGATTGCCGTGCCCTGAAAATTAGATTTCAGGATCTACTAAACTATACAGATAAAAATCCATTTTTGGCTGGACGGCTGGAGCAATATATCGAGCAAATGGAAGATTCCCTGCGCGGACGCGTCGTCGATATTGGCCTCAGCCATTTGCGTGCTTAAACTGGCTATAGGTTAAGCCTGCATCCTTATTTCACCAATCGCGAATTCGGATAGGTCGCGTGCCAACCAAACCAAAAGGCGCGGTTATAGGGCAGGCGTTTTAATTCTTGGCCGTCCGCCGAGACAAGCTTGCTCTCAGACAATGTCCAAGTTTTGCCGCTACTATCTACGGCCGTCCTGTCGCCATCAAATGATTTAAAGGTCACGTCCTTCGGGTCATAAACGCGGTTGCCGCCTGATGTGTCGGTAAGAACCAATATGTTTTGCGCGCCAAGCTTATCCATATAGACAGGCGTTTTTTTGAGGAAATCAGCGGATATGGCTAATTGCTCGCGCGGGCTGGATTTAAACCTCAGCGCGAGAACTTCGTCCTTATTTTTCAGGCGCTGATCATTATAGGGCGTATTAAACATCAGGCGGTCTGAGGCGAAATATTCATGATAGGCCACGCCTTCGCCGTAGTCGCGGCGGTGACCAGTGTCCAGTGATAAGACTTTGGTTTTAGGGTGACGACGTTTCCATTCGCCCCATGTTGTTGTGACAACGCTTTGGTGCTGCAGCGCAATATTTTGGCCTACAAGCGGGCCTAAAACAGGTTCGCCTTTAATCGTATTCCAAAGCGACTGCGTGGCTTTGTCATACATGAGTTTATTGGAGCGGTATAAAAACCCGCTGGTACCGATGGTATGGTCGGTGTCATCGGCTGTGGTTTCGTAAAGAATAACCGTCCCGCAAAGCGTACAATAAACGCCCGCCACATCAACGCCGCCGACCGTGTCGACGAACATTTCATGCCACGCCAAAATACGTTTCGGATAGGCTCTGACGTCGCCGTTCACTTCTATGCCGAAAACAACATTATCATCTTCAAGATAGTCGGCCCTAGAGGCTTTAATCATTTTAGGCTGCCGCAGCGGGGGAATGCCGTCTTGGCGCACGCCGCCCCAACGAATTTCGTCAAGGCGAATTTGAGCGCTGGCCGCACGGCCTTTGAAATATTTTTCAAACCTAGGATCAATAGCCTTATAAAATTCGGCTTTGAAATTATCATAGCCCGCTGTCTTGATTTCAGGCTGATTCCACAGCCAGCGATACCAGGCATTTATATCTGTTCCAAAATCTTGGCCTGTGGTGTCGCTCAAGCGCTTGACGACGTCGCGCCGAATATCGCCGTCGGCAATGAAGTTGAATATTTCTAAGCTCGGCGCAATAAATGCGGGCGACCATTGTCTATCTAGGGCAGTAAGTTTTTTGGCTTTGACCGCAGAGGAATTAGGGCTGAGGAGCGAAAGTAAAAGCGCTTGATCGTCCGGGCTCAAATTTTGAACGGCCTCTACTGCTGCAGGGGCGGCGCTCGCAGTCGGGGCTATGCGGTTTTGCGCTATTGAATAACTTGCGCCAGCTATAAAAATAGCGCTAGCGCCCAATACTCCAAGTTTCACTTTTCCAATTTTCGTATGCAAAGTCATAACGTCTCCATCTTTTCAGACAAGATTGATAGACGAAAAATGGGAGGCGGTGCGTCACAAGAGCCGTTCAAACAATCAACTCAACGTGAAGTCAATGTGATGTGCCCGCAGGGTTAATCATAACTCAGCTTATCTTGGCGCGTCACAAGCTGGCCCCATTTTTTATTATAGGGATGCACGCGGTCTGCGGCGCCGCTCTCGTTCACGAGGGGCCGCGCCTCATTGTGCCAGTCAAATATGCCGCCGCGTAGATTGTAAATCGGGCCCGCATTGGGGAGGGCCTTGGCCGCGCGCTCAGCCACGCCGGAAGAGCGGTGCCCGACGGAGCAATAAAAAATGAGCGTTTTACCCGCGGCCTTCTCTGCGTAACGCTTTGCAAAGGCTTCACCTGAAATTTTCGGATCGAGCTGCAGCGCATTTTCAATATGGCTGACCGCATATTCGCTTTGCGGGCGCGTATCGAAGATAAGGACATCTGCTTTATCCATGGCCGAAAATTCATCCGCCGACAGATGATCAACGGTTTCAAATCGGTTTTCAATTGCGGTCTGAACAGCCGCTAAGCTAAACTCAGCCTCGGCTTGGGCTGCAGGTTCTTGCGGCGTCATGATTTTATACGCAAGGACTGCCGTGAGGAGGAGGGCCGCCGCCCATGCCGCAATGAGTTTAATCATGGGTGAACTTTCCGGTTAATATGTGCGGCGCTATAGGCAGCATGTTTGGTTTATAATATAGCCTGCTGTGATAAGCGAGAAATATTGGCGGATTGACCCATCCTCACAAAGCTGTTGTTATTTATTAAATCCATCTGCATAATTGCACATCTTAGTATATTTATAACTTATCCCTTATGGCAAAGCATTATGGCTTCACTCTTTCTTCTTCGTCACGGTAAAACGCAATGGACTGAAGAAAAACGTTTTGCAGGTTGGGGAAATGCGCCTTTGAGCCCTACTGGGCTAGATGAGGCTTATGCTGCGAGCAAAATACTTAAACAATCGGGCCATAGCTTTGAGGCTTGCTTCACCTCATGTCTGACGCGCGCCCAACATACATCACAGATCGTTCTCGATGAATTAGGCATATCCCTAGATACACTTGAGTATAATTGGCGTTTAAATGAAAGGCACTACGGCGCGCTACAGGGAGAGCTGCGCAGTGATATGGTTCAAAAATATGGCGCCTCAGACGTCCTGCAATGGCGAAGTAATTATCACGCGCAGCCGCCAAAGCTGCCTGAGAATGGCCTGCGAATGAAAGAGCAGTTAGACATGTTTCAAAACATTCCCCGGGATCAACATCCGCGAAGCGAGAGCATGATCCAAGCCGTTCAGCGGACACGCCCTTTATGGGCTGAGAAAATTTCGCCCGCCTTAAAAGAGGGGAAGAAGGTTTTGGTGATCGCCCATACCAATTCAATCAGAAGCCTAATCGGAGGCCTTGAAAACTTTAATGAAGCCCAATCTGCGGCCTTTCGAATTTCAACGGCGACCCCTCGGCATTATGAGCTTGATGATAATCTAAAGCCTTTGAAAGTCCGCGACTTAACGCATAGCCGGAAAGCAAAAATTCGTCATTGGGCTATTCGTAAAAGACTTCAATTGATGGGTTGAATCCAATTGCGTCAGCGGCTTAAAACGCCCAAAATAGGCCGCTCCAAGCTTCACTAGACAGTGTTTTGAAAAGCGTTATGTTCGGCTCAAAGGGATTAGCAGCATATTATGTTACTTCGCAGCATATCTAAACACGTAAATGATCAAAACTGGTTCGCGGTGGCGTTAGACTTTTTCATTGTGGTTACAGGGGTCTATATTGGTATTCAGCTTGGAAACTGGAATGAAGCGCGACGCAATCAGCAAGCCACGATCAGTACTTTGGAGCGGTTGAAAGGAGAGATCAACGTCAACATTGATACTTCCGATGACGTGATCGCACGGATTGATGCAAGTGCTGTCATTCGCGCTGATGCGCTGGATGCGCTAAGCACATGTGACAACTCTGACGCAGCCCTAACCTCCATAAAAAATGCTGCCACAAGTATGACCGAGGACATTCTCCCCTCTTTCGTCAATAATGTTACGCGAGATCTGGCTCGGCAAACTCAATACACGGAGTTTTTATCCGATCCGTTTCTCGTGGCGCTCAATCTCTATGACGGCCACATGACAGATGAGACCGAACAACTACAAATGAATTTCGGCCTGATGTGGGACCAACACATCATAAACAATCCGTCCGTCAGCGTTACGCTTCAAGATGACGATACATTAAATTCTCCTTTCACATTCACCCAGCCAAACAGTATTCTTTGTAAAGACAATGTGTTCACGCGCCAATTTTACATGACTAATATTTGGCACGAATCCACAAAATTACGCCTCAACAGATTCAAAGATCGCAGCGAGTCCTTTCGCCAGGCCCTAGAAACTGAACTAGTGACCATTCGATGATCCTCCGCCAACTCACAAAAAACGTGAAAGATCAGGACTAGTTCGTGAGTAGTGGTTATAACTGAGTGTCCTAAAATCGCTCCAAATAGGACACTCACTGAAAACCCAGTCCTCTTAGAGCGTTTGCGAAAACGTAACCCTTCACCGCACCCATCGTTAACGCCGACATCACAAAAACGAGCGGCAGAGCGTGTTTCACCTCACGCGCCGTTGATTTAACGTGTAAAGCTATTTCGATTTAAATCATTATCTATGGGTTGCCGAAACAAAGTTTAACAACAACAGAGTAAATAGAAAGGTTTTCCCATGAAACTGCTTAAAACCACAATGATGACTGCGGCGCTTATGGCCGTCCCGACTCTCGCGCTGGCTCAAATTTCTGTGGGCTCACTTACAGGTGCTGCGAAAGGCAAAGCGGCCCAAACAGTCCTGAAGAATGCCACGCCTGCCGATACGCTTACGGCGGGCTCAACTTTGCTGAGAGGCGGGTCCCAAGAAGATGCGGCTGTCGCCGTTGTTAAAGGCCGCGCGAATCAAAGAGTTCAGGGCCTCACAGGCGGAGTATCTGCAAACGGTCTTTCAACAAATGG
>CAZFWZ010000027.1:18096-26754 GCA_964522765.1 uncultured Caulobacterales bacterium
AAAGAGTTCAGGGCCTCACAGGCGGAGTATCTGCAAACGGTCTTTCAACAAATGGGCTCTCAACAAACGGCCTCTCAACAAATGGGCTTCTCGGGTCCGGTACATCCATCGCTTCAAGCCGCTTAGGGAACTCAGCGGCGAGTAATATAGTGCCAAAAAGCTCAAACACCTCAGTATTGGGTCAAGCCTCTGGTGTTCTTGGGTCATCCGGCAACACCGCTACATCAAAATTGCCTAAATTGGGATTTTAATTTACAGCGCTCAAAGCCTTGAAAATCTTTTATCACCCGCTTGCCTATCGGCAGGCGGGTTTTATGTCTCTCTATAAGACTGAAGACCGGCTATACCTTCCAGCCATAATGCAAGGCCGCAATTCCGCCTGTATAATCATCCCAGCCGACGCCGCTAAAGCCGGCCTCTTTAATCATGTCCGCAAATGGCTGCTGTCTTGGGAAGCGGCGGATGCTCTCGACCAGATATTGATAGCTGTCTTTATCGCCCGCAAGGAGGCCGCCAAGGCGCGGGATGACGTTAAAACTATAGGCATCATATAGGCTTCGGAGAGCTTTGGCTGGGGGCGTTGAAAACTCAAGGATACATAGCCGCCCGCCAGGTTTGAGCACACGGCGAAATTCGCGCAAAGCTTTTGGACGGTCTGTTACGTTTCTTATTCCAAACGATATCGTCAGCGCGTCAGCGTAATTATCTTCAAAGGGCAGCATTTCGGCATTGCCGCAAACGCGGCTCATATCAAGCCCTGCGTCTTTTTTATCGTCTATTCCTGCGAGCAGCATTTCAGCATTAATATCGCAGACAATCGCGCGGGCCGGCTCGCCGCCTCTGCGGATACGCGCCGCGTCAGCTTTGCGAATGAAAGCCCGCGCCAAATCGCCCGTGCCGCCTGCTACATCAATGAGCAGCTCGCCCGGCTGCGGATTGAGCTTTGTGATGGTCATGTCTTTCCATACGCGGTGAATGCCCATCGACATGGCGTCATTCATAAGGTCGTAGCTACTGGCAACGCTATCGAAGACGCCGCGCACGCGGCCTTGTTTTTCGTTCAGAGGGACCTCCTCAAAACCAAAGTCAATTGTTCTGTGCTCTGTTGCGTTTTTAGCCATGGGCTCTATCTATCAATAAAGTTCACCCCTGACCATAGGACAACATGCCCGAATTACCCGAAGTCGAAACTGTGCGCGCGGGGCTTTTGCCTTTCATGGAAGGCGCGCGGTTTGAGCGCGTTGTGCTCAACCGTCCCAATCTGCGGTTTCCTTTCCCTGAGAATTTTGCCGCGCGGCTTGAAGGCCAAACCGTTGAGCGCCTCTCGCGGCGTGCCAAATTCTTGCAAGCAGACCTCTCTTCGGGCGAGCGGCTGTTTATGCACTTGGGGATGTCGGGTCGATTCACGATACAGGCGGACGCGAAAAAAACGCCTGGCGTTTTTGCCCATGCTCAAGACACTAACCCCAAACACGACCACGCCGTTTTTACTATGGATAATGGCGCCGTGATTACCTTTAATGACCCGCGCCGCTTTGGTTTTATGGAAATGGCGCTTGCGGGTGCGCCTTACCGCCTTGATGACATCGGGCCCGAACCGCTAGGCAATGGGTTCTCCGCGCCTGTGCTCCGCGCCGCGCTCAAAGGTAAAAAGAGTAAAATTAAAGCTGCCCTTTTGGATCAACATGTCGTGGCGGGGCTTGGTAATATATATGTCTGCGAAGCGCTGTTTAAAGCGGGCATCAGTCCGACTCGCGCGGCAGGGCGATTGACGGTGGCCGAGACAGAAAGCCTCGTCGGACATATTAAAGAGGTGCTGACCCGCGCCATTGCGGCCGGCGGCAGTTCTCTGAAGGACTTTGCCAGTGCTGACGGCGCGCTGGGGTACTTTCAGCATAGTTTTGACGTTTATGGCCGTGAAGGAGAGGGCTGCGTGGTCTGCGAGCGCCCGCTGACGCGTATTGTGCAATCAGGCCGGTCTAGTTTTTATTGCAGGTCCTGCCAAAAATGACTGGCAAGGGCTAAGCCCTTTCGTGTAAAGACCGCTAAAGTCCAAGCGTAGAGTTGTCGCGCGCAGATAAGAGATATTTATGAAATACGATATGATCGAAGTGACTCAAGAGGGCGCTGTCAAAACCATTAAACTGGACCGTCCCAAAGCGCTCAATGCCCTCTGCACACCCATGATGAAGGAACTCGCGCATGCGCTCTCGGCCGCGCAGGACGATAGCTCAATCGGCTGCGTGATCCTGACAGGCAATGAAAAAGCCTTCGCGGCGGGTGCCGATATTAAAGAGATGCAGGACAATCAATATATCGACATTTATCAATCGGATGTCTTTGCAGACTATCACGACGCCCCTTCGCGCTTTCGCAAGCCGATTATTGCGGCTGTCTCTGGCTACGCGCTGGGCGGTGGCTGCGAGCTTGCGATGATGTGTGATTTCATTATCGCCTCTGAGACGGCGAAATTTGGACAGCCCGAAATTAATCTTGGCGTGATGCCGGGCATTGGCGGCACCCAGCGCTTAACCCGCGCGATTGGGAAAGCCAAAGCGATGGATATGTGCCTGACAGGCCGCATGATGGACGCGCAGGAGGCTGAGCGCTCTGGGCTCGTCTCGCGCGTTGTTCCCCTTGATGACCTCATGTCGACAGCTGCTGAAGCGGCCAGCAAGATTGCGGGGCAGAGCCAACCTATCGCGATGATGACCAAAGAGACGCTTAATGCGGCCTTCGAAATGCCGCTCTCCCAAGGCCTTTTGTTTGAACGCCGATTCTTTCAGAGCATGTTTACGACAGATGATCAAAAAGAGGGCATGAGTGCCTTTGTTGAAAAGCGTAAGCCGCATTTTAAGAATAAATAAGCGCGCCTTTAATATATTCAGCTGTGATGGGGGCGTGCAAGTTCCGCGCAATTACCCTGTTGACGCGGGCGGGTCATCTGGCTATACGCCGCGCTTAAGTCGCGCTTTGCCTAGGCAGAGCGTTCTAAACAGATATCCTTAGAGGACACTATGGCCAATACTTCATCAGCCAAAAAAGCCGTTCGTAAAATGGCACGTAAAACCGAAGTGAACCGCGCACGCCGGTCTGCCGTTCGGGGTTTGCTGCGTAAAGCTGAAGACGCAATCACATCTGGCGATAAGTCAGCCGCCGCTGCGGCTGTTAATGCGGCTGAGCCCGCTTTGATGCGGGCTGTCGGCAAAGGCATCTATCACAAGAACACAGCGTCGCGTAAAATCTCGCGCCTGAACAAGCGTGTTAAAGCCCTCAGCTAAGTCCCTCTGAAATAGAGGCAGATATAGATAATAAAAAACCGCAGCTGGGCTGCGGTTTTTTTATGCCTTAATTTATGGGGCGGTATTGTGCTGCCAAAGGGGCAAGCCCTTAGAGCTCTACCAGCGGCGCCTAGCGAGCCAAGGCGCGTCTGCCAACTTGTAAAATAATTTAAGAAATTTGAATTTTATTTGAAGGCTAAATCGCTGTCTTTTTTAGCTTTTTTAGAGTCAATAAAAAAGAGTAGCGACTTTGCAGTTTTTCCATATTGACGCTGGCGGTTTAACACGGTTTAAAGGCTCTGCAGGACGGGAACGGCGGACACAAATACCGCGCGAAGACGCTCTTGTCTTATGGGGGGAACCTTCCGACTTGCGTGTCTGCGTGGGACGAAGCTACCATTATTATTATATATATAACAAGGGTTTAGCGATTTTACCCTCTGTTGTCGTTTGGGAAAATTTTAGTGACAAAAAAACGTTCTCATTCCAGAAAATCTCCTTCAGACAACTCTCCTGATCTCTATACAGGTGAAGCTCCCCTGACCTCCGCCCATAAGGTTTGGAGTAAGGTAAACCGAGAACTTATCTATGCGCTTGGCCCGAATGTGCACCGCTCTTGGACAGGTCGTTTGCAACTGACCGGAGCTTGTGAATTCACGGTCACGCTCAGCGCGCCGACCCGTTTCATTGCCACGAAAATTGATAGTCAATATTTTGATGATGTGCAGCGCCTGTGGGCCAAGCATGATGTTGTCGCGCCCGCGCGCCAGATTGTTATCGCGCGTCCTGCCGACGCGCGCAAAACTAAAGACACCGACGAGACCGTGCCAGCGGCGAGCGCTGCTCCTCGCGCAAAGACGGTGCCAAACATGGCGGCGTCTCCGCAGCGCTTTAAAACAAAATCCAGTTTTGAAACGCCTGAACCGTCTGAATTCCCCTCCGCGTCTTTGAGTCAGTCCAAGCGCCGCGGCGAAACGCCCGCTGACCGCTTTACCTTTGAGAACTTCGTTGTCGGCGCCCCCAATGAATTTGCCTTCGCCGTGGCCCGCCAGATTGCGCAAAACCAAGGCGCGGCCGATACAGACGCGCCGCTTTATAATCCGATTGTTCTGCACGGGGCGAACGGCATAGGCAAAACCCATCTTCTGCACGCCGTGCGCCAAGCCGTGGTGAGTGCCAATCCGCTGCGTGTGGTTAAGCTCATTAGTTCAGAAAATTTCGTCAACGCCTTTGTGACCTCCGTACGCGGAAATGGAGGCCGTGAAAGCATAGAGGCGTTTAAATCCTCCTTGCGCGATGTGGATGTGCTCATCATTGATGACGCTCATTTCATCGCGGATAAGCCGGGCAGCCAAGAAGAGCTGCTGCATACACTTATTTCGCTTGTCAGCGAGGGCCGCCAAGTGTTTATCGCCGCGGACCGCCACCCTGACGAAATTGAAAAAGCCTCGCCGCGTCTTAAATCATATCTCTCATCCGGTCTTGTCTGCAAAATCGGCGCGGCGGATTATGAGCTGCGCCTCCGTATTCTAGACCGCCTCATTGCCAAGCGCCGTGAAGGTCATAATGCTGGCCTTACCATTCCGCAAACTGCGCGCGATCATCTCGCCGCGCGTATCAATGCCACGCCGCGCGATCTTGAAGGCGCATTTAACCAAGTTGTCGCGCAGTCTGAACTGCTCGGCACGCCAATAACGTTAGAGACCATTCAAGTGACCTTGTCTGAATCGCGCTACGCTAAGGGCATGCGTTTGACGGTGGATAAAATTCAGCGCGTTGTGGCCGAAGAGTTTTCCATCACGCATAATGATATGACGTCTAAGCGCCGCGCGCGCGATATTGCCCGCCCGCGCCAAGTTGCCATGTATCTGTGTAAAAAGCTCACCAAGCGCTCACTGCCTGATATTGGACGGCGCTTTGGCGGACGTGACCACACCACGGTTATGCACGCCGTTAAGCGTATCGATCAGCTTCGCGCTGAAGATAATGAGCTGGATAAACGGGTCAAAAGCCTCGAGGCTGCCCTTTCTAATTAAGGGTGTATAATTAGAGTGTCTCACTAAGGCTTTGGGCTAATTCATGTGCTGTGGGTAAATGCGGCGATTAATACGCTTCATAGGCTAGCTTTCGCGCTCAAATTCATTATCTTAATGTCTAAATCGAGTCAGTCCTGCGCGGCCGCGGGTACTGAGAGAGAGCTCTAAACGTAAGGTGACAGCCATGAAAATGTCCATTGAGAAGGCGGTTCTGCTTAAGGCCTTGGGGCATGTGCAAAATGTGGTCGAGCGCCGCAATACCATCCCTATTCTGTCTAATGTCCTGATGAGCGCAGACAGCGGCAAGCTTACATTAGTGGCGACAGATTTGGATATCGAAATCTCTGAGGACACAGGGGCGCAAGTTGACGCGCCGGGCGAAATTACCGCTCCGGCCCATACGCTTTATGATATCGCGCGTAAACTGCCTGACGGCGCGCAGGTTTCGCTCAAAATCGGGTCTGATGACCGCCTTGATGTAGATGCGGGCCGTTCACACTTTACGCTTCCTATCTTGCCAGCGGGTGATTTTCCGAAAATGACAGCGGATGGCTTTACGCATAATTTTGCGCTCTCTGCCAAAGAGCTGCGCCGCTTAATTGATAAAACAAAATTTGCGATTTCAACGGAAGAGACGCGCTATTATCTCAACGGTATTTATGTTCACGCCCATAACGGCCTGCTGCGCGCGGTGGCGACGGACGGTCACCGCTTGGCGCTGTCGGAAATGGACGCGCCGCAAGGCGCGGACGGTCTGCCGGGCGTCATTATTCCGCGCAAAACCATTGCCGAAATTCGCCGCCTGATTGACGGCGGTGACGACGATATCAGCCTCTCTGTGTCTGAAGCGAAAATTCGCTTCACTTACGGCTCAGCGGTTCTAACCTCCAAGCTCATTGACGGCACCTTCCCTGATTATGAGCGCGTTATCCCTAAGGGGAACACGAAAGAGTTGACGATTGATAATAAAATCTTTGCCTCCGCTGTGGACCGCGTCTCGACAATTTCCGCTGAGAAATCCCGCAGCGTGAAATTGAGCCTGACCCAAGATAGCCTCGCATTGGCCGTGAATAACCCTGAACACGGCGAGGCCAATGAAGATCTTATGGTCGACTATAGCGACGAGGCTCTGGAGATTGGCTTTAACGCCAAATACCTTCTCGATGTGACAGGCCAGATTGAGGGGCGCGATGCGACTTTCTTCCTCGATAGCCCGGCCTCGCCCGCGCTTGTCAAAGACCCCGAAGACCCAGCGAGCCTGTTCGTGCTTATGCCGCTGAGAGTCTAAGCTCCACCTTCTAAAAACGGAGGGCGCATGCCCGTTATTAACGCGCTGCGCCTCACCGATTTTCGGTCCTACGGTTCCCTTGACCTTAATCTTGATGGCCGCCCTGTTGTGTTGTTCGGGGCGAACGGCGCGGGCAAAACTAATCTCATGGAAGCCGTGTCGCTGCTCTCGCCGGGGCGAGGCCTACGCCGGGCCAAGCCCGGCGCGCTCGCCCGGCTCATTGGCTCTGGCGAGATTACAGGCGCGGACATGATACAAGCCCCCGCTTGGGGCGTGGTGGCGACACTGCAAAGCGAAAACAATGCAGAAGGCGGGCCGATAAAAATTGCGGTTGGCCAAGTGCCCGAACATCCGCGCCGCCGCACCATGCGCATAGGCGGCAAAGCGGCAAGCGGCGCAGATATGGCCGCCCTCATGCCGATGATGTGGTTGACGCCGGCTCAGGATAGATTATTTACGGGCCCGGCCTCCGACCGCCGCAAATTTCTTGACCGCTTTTGCCTGTCTTATTCTCCCGCTCATGGCAGCGCTTTTTTGCGCTATGAGAAAGCGCGGGCGCAGCGCAACCGATTGCTGTCTGACGGTATAGAGGACGCCGCGTGGTATAATGCGCTGGAAACAGATATGGCGCATTACGGCGCAAAAGTTGCCATGGCCCGCGCGCAGACGGTTGCCACTTTACGCGCTGAGATAGACGCGCGCGAAGACGGGGCCTTTCCCAAAGCCCGCATTCATCTGGACGGCGAAGCGGAAGCTGAATTTGCGCAGGGGCTCGACGCGGGAACAGTCGAGGCGAATATCACTGTGCGCCTTTCCGCTGACCGCGCCGTTGACCTTCGCGCAGGCCGGACGCGGCGCGGCGTGCATAAATCAGATTTGAGTGTTCATCACGCGCCCAAAAACATGCCCGCCCACGCGTGCTCAACAGGGGAGCAAAAAGCCCTGCTCATAGGCTTAATCCTCGCGCAAGCCAGGGCGCAAGCTGACAAAAAGCCTATACTCCTCCTAGACGAAGTCGCCGCTCATCTTGATGAGCTGCGCCGCGCCGCTATGATAGAAGAACTCCTCGCCCTCGGTACGCAAGCCTTCCTGACGGGTACGGATAAAGAATTATTCGAAGCCTTTGCGGGTAGGGCACAAAGCTTTCATGTTGCGGATGGGGCTTTGGAGAGGGTTAGCTAAGCCCAAACCATAGGCCTATTCTGCGCAAGGCAGATATAGCGGAAAGGCTTAGAGTCCCTAAACTCAGGCGCTCGCTCAGAATCCAGTTTCAGAGTGCAAATCGGCCATAGCCCATTTTGGCATGAATATTGCGTGTTCACCGAGTCGAACAAGTAGTGCGATTTTAAATCGAACTTATAATCATAAGGGACAATGATGACTTTAAACGGAACAAGTGGAAGCGATGTAATTAGCGGAACGGCTGGGGATGATATTATTACCACATCTGGCGCGAATGGTGCGAGCAATCGTTTTGCACAGGACATTATTAATCTTGGCGTCATTGCGCCCGGCGCAATCGGAAATGATACAATAACGGATTTCGATGCCAATAATTTTAGGGGTGGCGAAAATAATTTCGACACCTTGAGTTTCACTTTAAACGGTCAAAATTTTAGCCTCTCTACAGGCCAAGATATCGTCAACTTTGTCCATTTTCTTGAAAACGACGACAGCAATACAACAGATGCTATTCGAGACGGCGATGATATTATCTTAGTTTTTCACCGCAACGAAGCCGGCGGGATTACGGATTCCGTTAGACTTGAAGGTGTTGTATATGATGATGGTATCACAACCCGCCGTCTGAATGATGCCTCTATCGATAGCCTGACAGCTAATGATGTCTTTGTCGATTTTGTTGATCCGCCTGCCGATGATGACGATATTCCGGGCGACAGCTCAACAACAGCGACCATCTCTGTAGGCCAAACAATCGAAAGCACCATAGCTCCAAGCCGCGATGTCGACGCTTTTGCTTTGTCACTTGAGGCAGGCCAAAATATCAATATTTCACATGAAGGCGATCGCCAAGTCACATTGCGGGACGCAG
>CAZFWZ010000028.1:0-26058 GCA_964522765.1 uncultured Caulobacterales bacterium
CACTGCTGCTTAAGCTTTACCGCGCGGCAACGGATATAATTGGCCCAGCTTTACCGCTTTGGGTAAAATTTCGCGCGTCCAAGGGCAAAGAAGACCCTGACCGCTTATCAGAGCGGCTCGGTCTTCCCAGCATATCTCGCCCTCCGGGGGATTTGGTGTGGATGCACGGCGCGAGCGTCGGTGAATGCACCATGTTATTACCCTTAATTACGAAAATGCGTAGCAGCCGCCCTGACTTAAACATTCTTTTAACGAGCGGCACAGTTACAGCGGCCAAGGTAATGGCAGAGCGTTTGCCCGAGGGCGCGTTTCATCAATATGTCTCGCTTGACCGCCGTAAATATGTGAAAACCTTTCTGGAGCACTGGGCCCCTGATATGGCGATATGGGCGGAGTCAGAAATTTGGCCCAATATGATTATGCAGGCCGATGCCCGCGGCATAAAAATGGCGCTGCTGAATGCGCGCATGAGCGAAAAAACTCTAAACGGATGGACCAAGAGAAAGGCAAGCGCCGAAGCCATTTTCTCTCGCTTTGACCTTATTGTAGCAGCCGATAAACGTACAGGCGACAGCCTTGGCGGGTTCACCTCACGAAATATAGCTGCCGCGGGGAACCTCAAAGACGCCGCGCCTGCCCTCCCCGCCCCTGAAGAGGAACTGCGCAAGTTGCGAGAAGCCGTCACAGGCCGCCCTGTTTGGTGCGCCGCCAGTACACATGCGGGCGAGGACGAACTTATTTTGCGCGCTCACAAAGACGTAATTGCGTCTCATCCTAACGCGCTGCTTATTCTAGCCCCGCGCCATCCTGAGCGGCGTAAGGAGGTTTTAAACTTGATACATTCCAGCGGTTACGCGGCCGCTATGCGCTCTCAAGGCGAAGCTATAAACGCAGACACGCAAATCTATCTTTTTGATACAATCGGCGAAATGGGCCTTGCCTATCGCCTCGCGGCATTAACCGTTATGTGCGGATCTCTTGTCAAAGGATTGTCAGGACATAACCCGCTTGAACCTGCCTGTCTGGGATCAGCAGTGATGACAGGTGGACATATTGCCAGCTTTGCGGATATCTACAACACCATGTTCAAATTCAACGCCGCCCACCGTATTGTATCGCCCGAGATTATCGGCAAAGAGGTGGTAAGTTTACTGGGTACGCCAGAAAAGCTTTCTGCCCTCCAAAACAAAGCCCTTAAATTTGCCAAAAGCCGGAATGATGTCCTAGCTTTTGTATGGTCAGAACTTCTCCCGCTCTTGCCGCCAAAGAGACAGTCATGAAGCCCCCCGCCTTTTGGACGCCAGCAGACGGTAAAGCAGATATGCGCGGCAAGCTGCTCTCGCCTCTTGGATGGATTTATAATTATTTCGTTGCGCGGCGTATCAAGACAACGCAGCCGCTTGATGTCGGCATTCCCGTCATTTGCGTCGGCAATGCCACGCTTGGCGGAACAGGAAAAACGCCCGTTGCAATTTACTTGCTAAAATCATTTCAGCGCCTTGGAATTGGCGCGGTTGGGCTAACGCGCGGCTATGGCGGTACAGAAAAGGGGCCTGTGATTGTTCACCCCAAACATAGCGCCGCCGACATTGGTGATGAACCTTTATTGCTGGCACGCCACGCACCCGTTTGGGTCAGCGCGGCGCGGGATGACGGCGCGCGCACGGCCGCCGCCTATGGCGCACAAGTACTGGTCATGGATGATGGTCACCAGAATCCGCTTGTTCACAAGACCTTATCGCTCATGGTGGTCGACGGCGAGACGGGCTTTGGAAATGGATGCGTCTTTCCCGCAGGGCCTTTGCGCGAAGATTTGGGCGCGGCATTGGACCGCGCAGATGCTATCATCCTAATGAAGCCTGCGCCCGAGTATAAAATCAGTGAAAAACTCGCTGAGCAGCTCAAGGGCCAAATTGTTATTCCTGCCTATCTTGCGCCTGCCGCCGCCCCGCCGCGCGGCAAGCTCTTTGCATTTGCAGGAATTGGGCGTCCAGAGAAGTTTTTTAATTCGCTGAGGTCTCACGGCGGCGACTTGGTCGATAGCGTGCCCTATGCAGATCATTATAAATATAAAGATGCCGACATAGAGAGCCTGTTTTTAATGGCATCAGAATATGGCGCAGGTTTAATTACCACAGAAAAAGACTATGTCCGCTTACCCAAAGGCTACCGCGTCGGTGTTACGCCTTGGCCCGTTTCGGTGGTTTTTGAAGATGAGCTCACCTTGCGCCGCCTGCTTCACCCTATCGTCGCGGCCGCCGCAAAATGAGCCCCCCTAGTGTTATCAAAAAGCTTGGCTGGCGCCTTGAAGCATTCGCCTATGACGTTATTTGTTTTTTGCTCAAGCCCTTTTCCTTCGGTCAAATCTCAAGCTTTGGCGGATGGCTCCTGCGCAAGATTGGGCCTCGCACGTCAAAACAAAAAATAATGGAAACAGGCCTGCGCCTCGCGTTTCCAGATTTAAACAAAAGTGAAATAAAAACCCTTTCGGACAATTCATGGGACAATATCGGCCGTACTTTTGCCGAATTTCCGCTCATGAACCGCATCAACGTATTTGAAAACGCCAGCCGCGTTACAGTGGTCGGTCATGAAAAACTTGAGCATTTAATTGAAGCTAAAAAAGGCGCGGTTATTGTCACGGGGCATTTTGCCAATTGGGAAATCATGGCAGCTGTGCTCACGCAATCAGGACTGCCTGTGCGCATTACATATCGCAAAATAAACAATCCTTATCTCGACAAACGTGTGCGCGCGCAAAGACAGGCTTACGGCACAAAATTTCTCGTGCAAAAATCTACCCATGCAGGCGCGCGGGTTTTATTAGATGCGCTTGGGAAGGGCGAAAGCATTGCTATATTAAACGACCAAAAATTTAATGAAGGTATTGCCATGTCCTTCTTTGGCCATGACGCCATGACCGCCACTGGCGCTGCGAGGCTCGCGACTAAGACAGGCGCGCCGCTTATTCCCATTTCAGTCACGCGTGAAAAGGCTAAGTTTACCGTCACCATTCATGACGAGATTAAGCTGGAAGAGACAGGCGATAAAGACGTTGATATCGAAAGCGGCGTGACAAAAATAGTCAGTTTTACCGAAGACTGGATAAAAAAAAACCCAGACCAATGGTTCTGGGTACATCGCCGATGGCCGAAGGAGCTGTATAAAAGCTAGGCTAGCCCCGTGTATCATCCCAAACATCAAATTCATGGGCGATACAGCGTTCAATTAATTTACGCCAAACGGGTTCAGCAATGTCGCCTGACAAGCCTTGCGCCTTGGCCTCTGTAAGCACCTTCGCCACCACGTCTTCAATACGTGCCTCATCATAGACGGCCTCGCGGTTAGGCTTTATCCGCGCCGCCGCATGCATATAGCCTTGGCGGGTCACAAGCAGGCGTACGAGTTCTCGGTCAATCGCATCTACGCCTTCGCGCACATCCGCCATGTTCTCGCAAGTCTCTGGACTTTTAATTTTACCGAGTTGTTTCAGCACGCTCGCTCCACTGTGTCAGAAGTTCAGGGTCGAGGTTACGGTTTCGCCACTTCAGACGCCAGCATAAATGCGGCCCTGTTGAGCGGCCTTTTGACCCAACTGTAGCAATCTGCTCGCCGCGTTTCACATGTTGACCGGGCTCAACCATTGTCTCATCCACATGCAGATACATCGAAATCAGTCCTTGGCCATGATCTAGCAGCACCATTGCGCCTTCAAAGTATAAGTCTTCATCGGACAAGCTCACCACACCATCGGCAGGTGCGTAAATTGGCGTACCCGTGGCAGCGGCCATATCGACGCCGTAATGCGGCTTTTTAGGCTCACCGTTTAAGATACGCTGCGCGCCAAAATTAGTTGTTTTTCTATACTCAGAAATAGGCGAGATAAATCCATCGGAAAAACCAACGTCTTTAGCCCGCGAGCTGAAGCCAACTTTTTTTCTCGCCGATGACGCGCGGATGTGTTTGAGCTGCGCTTCTGTGAATGTCGAAACTTGGCTTGGAGGTAGTCCGTCAATGCGCGAAGTGTCATATTCGCGTTTGGGCAAATCAAAACTAACCGTTTGCGACGGAGGGAGCGGTCCAAATTCTGCAGTTAGTTTATCGGTAGGAAACGCTTGAATAAGCGTCTTAGTTTCGTCGCGGTCGAACCCGACCACTATGCGGCCCGCGTCATCAGCATTCTCATAATAAAAATCATCCGCGCTACGCCCAATTTTAACTTTCGCACTCGGCAGTGTCATACAATTCACAAGACCGCCTTGGGCGACAATTCCTGTGCATTGCAGCGGCATGGTTCGCGGCGGTTGCGGCGGTGTTATGTCAGCAGCGACAGTCTCTAACTGTGCGGTTTTCACAGGCGGATGTGAGTCCGTCCTAGGCGTTTCCGCCGCGCAAGCTGACGCCGACAAGCAAGAGACGAGTGTCAGCCAAATTGCCCGCATTAAACGCTCACCTTGGATTGCGCGCGTTTCCACCCTTCAAGGCTGGCCGCTGCATCTGAATAGGCTTCTTGCCGTTCAGCACTCCAATATTTTAGGCGCTCTAGCGGGATATTGTTTCCTGTCACGGCACAGGTCACAAACGCGCCCGATTCCATAATAGTGAAATCACTGTCGCCGAAATGCAGCTTGGCTTCGCCGCTGCCTTGAAAAAATGAATTCATAAGTCTGTCCTTAGCCGCTCTCCTAGAGCAGACCCTCCTCTAACGCAAAACGGAGCCGTTTAGAAGAGGTCGTGCTGTGTTTTTTGCGCAGGGTTGGAAGGTTTTTTTTGAGGTTTCGATTGTGTTTTCGATTTAACGGCTCCACCTGTAATCACAGCGCCGCGCATACCGTCCGCAAAAGTTAGCCTCACGCCGTCCCCTGAACTGACGCTATCTTTAGACCGCACAAGTTTTCCGCGGCTATCGGAGACAACAGCAAAGCCGCGTTTAAGTACGCCTTGATAGGAGAAGGCTTCAAGAAGTTGCCCTGCAGACTCCAGCCGTTTTTGTTTGGCGTCTAATCCGCGTTTCATACCCACGCCCACACGCTGCCCAAAACTTGCTACCCGTTCAGTGCGGCGCGCGTTTTCTAGTTTTATAGGCTCGGCCCGAAGCCGTTGAGTTGCTAAGTTTAAGGCGTGTGATTTAGGCTGCATAAGCCGCGCGGGAGCTGGTAAAGCGGCCCCTTCAAGGCGGCTGCGCATAACAGTTATAACAGCATCAAGACGCGGCAATCGCGCGCGCTCTAGCCGCTGCGTCATTGGCGCGAATAACTGCGCGGGTTTTGGCAATCTCGCTGCCGCTAAATCCAGCCGCTGACGCGGGCTAGCCATAACAGTTTCCAGACGGGGTAATCGCGCCGCATTTAACCGCGTACTGCGCTCATTCACATTTCGTCTTAATCCGCGAGTCATGCGCAGGCCGTAATCCTCCATGGTTTCAAGCCAATCGGCCCGCACAGGCACGGCAACTTCCGCCGCGCCGGTTGGTGTTGGCGCGCGGTAGTCCGCGGCATAGTCTACTAAAGTCCAATCGGTTTCATGCCCCACCGCGCCAATAACGGGAATATCGGACGCCGCGACGGCGCGCACGACAATTTCTTCGTTAAAGCACCAAAGGTCTTCGAGTGAACCGCCGCCGCGCGCAACAATCAAAACATCAGGCTTAGGAAACTCGCCGGAATGATTAAACCCTGTTACAGCGCTTGCGATTTGCTGCGCGGCTTTATCACCCTGTACCAGCACAGGCCAGACTAAAACATGGCATGGAAAGCGGTCCGAAATGCGGTGCAATATATCGCGAATAACCGCCCCCGTTGGCGAGGTTACAACGCCAATGGTTTTGGGCATAAAGGGCAGCTCGCGTTTCCGTTCTGGCGCAAAGAGTCCCTCGGCTTCGAGCGTGCGTTTGCGTTTCTCAAACAAGGCCATGAGCGCGCCCGCCCCCGCCAGCTCCATCTTACTGATCACAAGCTGGTAATTGGAGCGCCCGGGATAGGTCGTGAGTTTACCCTCGCAGATAACCTCCATCCCTTCTTCGGGGCGCATAGAGAGGCGGCTCATCTGGCCTTTCCAAATGATAGAATTTATGACCGCGCGGTCATCTTTGATATCAAGATAGCAATGGCCAGATTTAGCGATTGTTACGCGGCCAAGTTCGCCGCGCACGCGCACATGGCCAAAGGTATCTTCAATCGTACGCTTGAGGGTGCCCGCAAGTTCGCTGACCGAATATTCATGTGCATTTGAGAGCGTATCGGCCAAGAGAGACTTTCGTTATAGAAATTTTATAAGCGTTATTTCAGGCGTTGGAATCAAAGTACATATAACCTAAAAGACGTGCGGATTAATAGGCTTTGTTGGCAGAAGTTATATGCATGACAAAAGGAAATAATATGAATGTACTTCTTATCGGCGGCGGCGGACGCGAACATGCGCTGGCGTGGAAACTCTCGCAAAGCCCGCTCGTGCAGGAGCTAACCTGCGCGCCGGGTAATGCTGGTATTGCGCAAGTCGCAGCCTGTGTGGACGTGAAAGCGGACGATATTGTGGGGTTACTGGCACTGATAGAGCGCGGCGGATATGATTTTGTTGTTGTCGGCCCAGAGCAACCTTTAGCGCTTGGAATTGTCGATGAAGTTGAGGCGCGCGGCGTCAAAGTCTTTGGCCCTACTCAAGCGGCCGCGCAGCTCGAGAGCTCAAAGTCTTTCACGAAAGAATTTTGCAAACGTTATGATATTCCGACCGCTGATTACGGTGTTTTCACGGATATCAAAAAAGCCAAAGCCTTTCTGAAAACGATGAGCCCGCCCTATGTGCTCAAGGCGGACGGCCTTGCCGCGGGAAAAGGCGTGGTTATTCCCGAAACCCTCAAGGAGGCCGAAACCGAACTAGATGAGTTTTTCTCGGGTAAATTTGGACAAGCGTCTACCAAAGTTGTCATCGAGGAATTTATGACAGGCCAAGAGGTCAGCTTCTTTGCCATATCAGACGGCAAAACGGCTTTCCCCCTTATTGGCGCGCAAGACCACAAACGCGCCTTTGACGGAGATAAAGGCCCCAATACGGGCGGAATGGGCGCTTATTCCCCTGCCCCCGTGTTTACACAAAAGCAGCTTGAAATCGTCATGGAAAAAATCGTGCAGCCAACGGTCTACGGCATGGCAAAGGACGGCCACGCGTTTAAAGGTGTTCTTTTTGCAGGACTAATGATGACGCCCGAAGGACCAAAACTGATTGAATATAACGCTCGTTTTGGGGACCCTGAATGCCAAGTGATTATGCGCCGCCTTCAATCTGACTTGATGGAAATTCTTATCGCGGCAGAAGCCGGCACGCTCGATAAAACTAAAGCCCCGGCTTGGTTTGACGAAGCTGTGGTCAATGTCGTGCTCGCAGCCAAGGGTTATCCAAGTAATTATGACAAGGGCACTGTCATTAGAGGTCTCGACAAAGCCAACGCCTTAGAAGGTGTTGTCGTTTTTCACGCCGGGACAAAAGTTAATGATCAAGGCGAGGTTCTTGCTAATGGCGGACGCGTGTTAAATATCACCTCACAGGCGAGTTCACTGGAAAGAGCTGTCGCAACGGCGTATAAGGCGATTGACGAGTGCGTGGATTGGCCAGACGGGTTTTGCCGCCGAGACATTGCCCATCATGCGTTATAATTAAATAATAAAAAAGAGGCGGATAATTATGCTTAAATCAATCTTATGGACGGGGTCAGCGCTGCTATCGGTCTTAGCGTTCACGGCTTTTGCTTCCGCAAATGATCACCCGCACAAAAAAGGGCAGAGTCACGGCAAAACAACCGCGTCAAAGGTAGTAACGGATATTGATAGCTATGCCGACTTTACACTTATCCATGCGGGTACAGTCCTCGCGGTTCCTGGCAAAGCACCGCTCACTGAGCAGACAATTATTATTAATGACGGCAAGATTGTTGGACTCTCGGACGGCTATCTCCAGGACGACGACGCCAAATTAATTGACCTCACAGATAGCTTTGTCTTGCCGGGCCTGATTGATAGCCATGTGCATTTACGCGGCGAATGGAGCCCAACAGTTCGCCTTGACGGCGTAACAAAAGAAGCCGGCGACGTCGCTTATGACGCCGCAGATAATGCCCGAAAAACCCTCATGGCTGGGTTTACAGCTGTGCAGGATGTCGGCGGGCCGAAAGAGATTTTTGCCCTGCGCCGCGCCGTAAAATCTGGCAAAATTTCGGGCCCGCACATTCGGGCCTCTGGCCCTGCAGTTTCAATTACAGGCGGACATGGCGACGCCCATGGCTACCGCGAAGACATATTAGCGACAATGGCCTCAAAAACGATTTGTGACGGGCCCGCAGATTGCCGCCGCGCGACACGCGCCGCCGTTAAATCAGGCGCTGATGTGATTAAAATCACAGCTACGGGTGGTGTACTTTCCAATACCAATGCCGGGACAGCCCAGCAGTTTTTTGAAGACGAGCTCGAAGCTATTGTAGATTCGGCGGCCAAAATGGGCCGCAAAGTCACGGCCCATGCTCATGGGAAGGATGGTATTGAAGCTGCGCTGAACGCGGGCGTTAAATCCATCGAGCACGGCACATATCTGGACGAGGAAACTGTGCGCCTATTTAAAAAGCATGACGCGACACTCGTACCGACAGTGCTAGCGGGTATGACCGTGGTAGATTGGGCGACAAATAAAAGCTGGCTACCGCCAAACTCTGCCAAAAAGGCGCTTGAGGTCGGACCGCAAATGCAAGACATGCTGCGAAGGGCGTGGGAAGGCGGCGTCAATATCGCATTCGGAACCGATACAGGCGTCTCAGCGCACGGCGATAACGCACAAGAATTTATCTATATGATAGAAGCTGGCATGAGCGAACAAGATGCCATCAAAGCCGCGACATCTGTGGCCGCTGAACATATTGAAATGGGGGATAAAATCGGCACGCTTGAAGCCGGCAAATATGCCGACCTCATCGCCGTAGACGGTAACCCCCTTGAAGATATTAAAGAACTACTCGACGTTGATTTCGTGATGAAAGGCGGAATGGTTTATAAAGGAAATTAAACTTTCGTCATCGGGAGCGTCAGCACAAATTGAGTGCCTGAATCGCCTGTATAGCCGAGTTCCAAATCACCCCCTTGATCTACGGCGAGGTCTTTGGAAATAGTCAGGCCAAGGCCAGTACTGCCGTGACCGGACCCACTGGTAAAAGCTTGAAATAAATTATCTTTTGCGCGCTTCGGAAGGCCCGGACCACTATCCGTAATTTTGATTTTTACTTGCCCCGCTTCTGTTTCACTACTGACTGTGATTTGGCGAAAAGCATCCACCGCACTCATCGCTTGCAGGGCTTGGCCCGCATTACGAAATAGATTGTGAATAATACGGTAAGTATGATCGGCATCTATTTTCACCGAATATTCGCTTGGGATATTATTAATAAAGTTAATCGCTGTTGGACCTCGTCCAAATTGGCCCAGCACATCGCCCGCGATTTCGCCCACGAGAAGGGCGATACGTACATCTTCCATTTCAAGCTGCTCATCGGTAGCTTTAGAATAATTTAAAACATCAGTGCAAAGCCTTACGCCTCGGTCAACAGCGCGTACGAGCCGCTCGCCCATGCCCGCTATACGCTCGTCTTTATCCATTGCGATACGGTCCGAAACGAGCTGAGCAGAGGTCAGCACATTACGAAGGTCGTGATTTATTTTCGCCACCGCCATACCAAGCGACGCAAGGCGTTCACGCTGACGGAAGGAGGCGCGTACGCCTTGTTTCATGTCGTAAAACTCTCGTTCAAGCTGCCCAATTTCATCGCGGCGGTGTGAGGGTTGTAGGTTTCCGTGGCGTTTATTAGGATCTTCGCGAAACTCGGCAATATTATAAGCCAGTTTTTGAATAGGCCGCACAATCATAGCAGAAAGTGCGAGATAAATAAGCGTGCCTGTAATCACAGCAATGAAGAGTGAGAGCCAAAAAATACGGCTGAAAAAATCACGTAGTGCGGCTTTCACCGAAGCTTTAGGCAGCATAATTTCTGTGAGACCTTGCTCCTTTACAATAGAGTCAGAAATCACGCGGTAATAGCCAGACCCGTCACTAAAAAAATCTCGGACGGCATGGCGAAATAACGGTAGACGTTTCTCATCTCTCAAATCAATGGCTTCAAATTTAACATCAGGCTCACTTGGCGGCATACCGATTAAAAGCTTCGACTGGCCTTCACGCTTGACGGACACCATAATAACATCCGTATCTTGCATAAACTTTTGTGATAATAAGGCGCTGCCCTCATAATCAGGCACGCCGTCTAGCGCGAGCGCGAGGTGACCCGCGCGTTCAGCGCGCTCTGTGATATAAGTTTGACGAAACAAAGCCGCAGAAGGCAAGAATAGAACAAGCTCTGCGAGCATGACAAAACCAATTGTCATTAAGAGCAGCTTTCCAGAAAGTTTGCGAGAGAAGAACTTATCAATCATAGCATAGGTTTAACGCGCGTTTTTCAGTTTGTCACCCGTTCTTAAGCCTCGTTCATATTCATAAGCAAAATCCCAAGATGGAAAACTTAAATTCGAGTTTAATCAACGCATAAAAAACGCACATAACTGCGCGTTTTTATTCTCGTAATGAGTTTAATAAAAAGCTGGACGCTTAATGAAACTTCGTCATTAAGGCTGACCATTTTTGAGCTTTAGGCCCAAAAACGCTTTCCGTATAAAAGGAGCCTGCCGCGCGCTTCACAGCTTCGCCGCGAGTCGGATAAGGCGAAATAATTTGCGCAAGACCCGATATTTTCACGCCGCCTTTCATCGCAACTGAAATCATCTGAATAAGATCACCCGCACTTTCGCCGACAATCGATGCGCCAAGTATTTTACCTTTCTTAGTCGCGATGATTTTCACCCCGCCTTCATCAGAGCGCTCGGCTATGGCCCGGTCATTGTGATCAAAACCGGCCGTAAGCTCAACTATCTGATGGCCCGCTTCGCGCGCTTCGGCTGCGCTCAGGCCAATTTTAGCGAGCTCTGGCTCTGAATAAATGACGCCAGGCATTATATTAGTCGTCGCCTTTGCCATAATTTTATTGATAATCGGCGGCATGAAATAAAAGGCCTTGATGATTTGACCTGCATGGAACCCAGCCGCGTGGGTCAGTCCGCCGCGGCCCGTCGCAACATCTCCCACTGCGTAAACACGCGGGTTCGACGTACGGAGATTATCATCTGTTTCTACGCCTCTTCGGTCAAACTTTACGCCCGCCGCCTCGAGGTTAAGTTTAGCCACGCTGGGCGAGCGGCCAGCTGCGACAAGTAAATGCGAGCCTGTCAGTACAGTGCCGTCCTCAAGGTCAATCGCGACTCCCGTTTTGGTTTTGCGAATAAGTTTTGTTTTGACGGGCGCGTGGAATTTCACGCCTTCCTTCTCAAGCGCATCCACAAGAACTTTAGCATGCTCAGGCTCATATTGGCCAAGCGGGGCGGCAATATCGATAATCTCGACCTTTGTGCCCATACGGCTGAAAGATTGGCCTAGCTCAATACCGATTGGGCCAGCGCCAATAACGAGTAAATGCTCAGGCTGCTTGGGGATTGTAAAAATAGTTTCATTCGTAAGATAAGGCGTATCAGCCAGACCAGGAATAGGCGGCGCAGCCGCCCGACTACCTGTCGCGATGACTATACGCTTCGCCCGGACTTCGGTCGTCGCAGACACAACTGTACGTTCATCTTTAAAGCTAGCATATTCACGAATAACGGTACAGCCAAAGCCTTCAAATCGTTCTTGGCTATCAACGGGGGCAATATGATCAATAATGCCTTGGACGTGTGCTTTGACGGCCTTGAAGTCAATTTTAGCCTCGGCAGGCGCAACACCAAAGGCCGCGCCCGTTGAAAGCGCATGCGCATGTTTGCCCGCCGCGATGAGCGCTTTAGACGGCACGCATCCCGTATTTAGGCAATCTCCGCCCATTTCTTCAGCTTCGAAAAGCACGACGGAGCGACCAAGTTGCCCCGCGCCTGCCGCAATGGATAGGCCGCCGGAACCGGCGCCAATAATACATAGATCTACATCATATTTAGTGGTCATTATTCTTCTCTCTATGAAGGCGCGTTTATGCTTTAGCCGCGCGGAATTTTTTATAAACAACTGGTATCATCGCCACAACGGCCAATGCAATGAAAGCTGGGAACATATTCTTCGCCGCGGCGCCTACAATCGCCCCCGTATCAACCGCCTCACCCGTTTTAGCGGCGTCAAGCAATGTGCCCCGTAGTCCTGAACCAATCCAGCTATAAGCGACCGTGCCAGGAATAATGCCGAGAAAAGTCGTGAACGCAAAATCACGAAATTTCGCGCCGAGAATAGCCGGTGCAATATTACCTACAGCAAAGGGGAATACAGGGATAAGACGTATCGTAAAAAGGTACGAAATCGCATTTTCATTAAATCCCTTCTCCATCTTGGACAAAAATGGTCCCGCAATAGATTTTAGCGTCTCGCCTAGCGATGATTTAGCGACAAGAAAAAGGATACACGCGCCTATTGTCGCGCCTATAACTGTTGCCGGCGCGCCAATCGCGACGCCAAAAAGGAAACCGCCGCCAATCGTCAGCGCGCTTGCAGGTACCATAAAGGCTGTCGCGGCCGCGTATACTGCAATGAAAGCTAGCAAGACGAGCCAGAAGTTTTCCTTCACAAGATTGTCAAGGTAAACTGCATTTTTCGCTAATGCATCAGGCGTTAGTTGATTATGCCACCCTTGCGATAAAGCAAAAGCAAGACCCGCTAAAATAACAAGTAACGGTGCAAAGCGTTTGATAGCTGATTTAGGCTTTTGGGCCTCAGCAGATTTAGATAATTCTGTCATAACGGGTCTCTTTTCTCGCATGAATTAATGTCTTATTTTCGGTCACATAGCACAACAGCGCGATAATGCTCGTCACATCACCTCACGAATGTGTGCTATTAAAACAAAAGCTCTACAATAATATACAGCTAATTTCGCCAATTTCGTCGTAAACGCGGCTTGACTTGGTGGGGCGGGCCGCATAAACGACGCCAACTATGACAACGAGGCCCGCATTGCCGCGCGCCCCCCTCTTTTACAGAGGGAATGGAGAGCAAAATGAAACGTACTTTTCAACCATCAGTGATTGTTCGTAAACGTCGCCACGGTTTTCGTTCGCGTATGGCCACAGCTGCAGGCCGTAAAGTCCTTGCGCGCCGCCGAGCTAAAGGCCGCAAGGTTTTGTCTGCCTAATCAGGCCGGCTTTACTTTGCCGTTATGACGGTAAGTACATCACAGAATTTCAAACTCGGGCGGCTGAAGAAGCGGTCCGAGTTTTTGCATGTTCGCGGCGGGAAATATAAAGCAAAGGGCGGCATTGTCATTCAAGTGCGCGAGACAGCTAGCCTGCAGAGTGCCGACATGCGCGTTGGCTTCACTGCGACTAAAAAAATTGGCAATGCCGTGATCCGAAACCGAGCAAAACGCCGCCTCAGAGAAATTGCCCGCACGCTACTGCCTAAGTTAGGACAAAAAGGCATGGATTATGTCTTTATAGCTCGTGACAGCACCGTCTCTCGGCCTTATGAAGCCTTGCTTGACGATGGACAAAAAGCCTTGTTAAGCCTGCGTGACGAACCAATACGGAAAAAGCCCCATGGATGATCAAAAGAACTTTATTTTAGCCATCGTATTGTCGAGCTTTGTTATGCTCGGTTATTGGTTTTTCTTTGGTAAGCCGCTCGCTGAGCAAGCCCGCATTGATGCGCAAAATGAACGCGCTAACGCTGAGCAAATAATCGACGCCCCAGCGGCGCCGCAAGCCACCGTTATTATCCCGCGTGAACAGGCAGTTGCGACAGGCAACCGTATCAAAATTGATTCGAAGCAATTCTCGGGTAGTTTTAATACGAAAGGCACACGTTTTGACGATATCCGCCTTAAAAATTTCAAAGCCACACTCGATGAAGATAGCGATAGCGTCATTATGCTCACGCCTGCAGGCTCCGAGCATGCCGCGCTGATTTTTGACAATTGGACTGTCTTTGACGGCCCCTCTGGTATTGATACGCCGTGGGAGCTGGTCAGCGGCAATGTCCTATCAGAAACTTCGCCTATCGTGCTGAAGCATCAAGACGACGGCTTTCGCGTTGATCGCACGGTAAGCGTGGATGAGAACTTCCTCATCACCTTGTCTGATGTCGTGACCAATACAGGCAACGCGGAAATTTCCCTGACACGCAAAGGTGTGTCTCGTCAGCATGAACTGCCTTATGATCTCACTAACTTCTTCATCATCCAAGAAGGCCCAATTGCTATTCTCGACAATAAACTAGTCGATATGAAATATAAGAAGCTCAAGAAAGAGCGTCAATCCACCGATGTCGGCGAAGGCGGTTGGGTCGGCCTCGCAGACAAATATTGGCTCTCGGCTGCAGTTGCGCCGCAAGGTAAGCAGATAACGTCCAAGTTTAATTACCGCGAAATCAACGATGAAGAAGTTTATGAAGCCAGTTACGAGACAGCGCCGCTTACGCTAACGGCAGGCTCAAGCGTTGAATCCGTAGGGTATATATTTGTCGGCGCGAAAGAGCGCGCTGTACTTGTTGATTATGAAAAGCGTCTAGGTATCCAACAAATGGAACGGGCCATTGATTATGGCGTACTGCGTATTCTGACGCGTCCGATGAACTGGGCTCTCTCAAAGCTTGGCGAAGTTCTTGGCAATTTTGGTCTTGGCATTTTAGCACTCACACTCATCATTAAAATCATCATGTTCCCACTCTTTAACAAACAATACGCCAGCCAAGCGAAAATGAAAAAAGTCGCGCCTAAACAGAAAAAACTACAAGCGCTTTACGGCGATGACCGCTTGAAGCTGCAACAAGAAGTGATGGCCCTCTATAAGAAAGAGGGCGTTAACCCGATGGCGGGCTGCCTTCCGATTATTCCGACCATTTTTGTGTTCTTTGCGCTCTATAAATCCGTGTTTATTAATATTGATCTGCGCCACGCTCCTTTCTTTGGCTATATCAAGGATTTGGCCGCCAAAGACCCGGCCTCGATTTTGAACGGCTTTGGCGCGCTGCCTTGGGGCCCAGAACCGCTTGGCCTCGCTTTCCTCGCCATTGGCCCACTTGCGCTTCTTTACGGCGCGACAATGGCGATGATGCAGTCACTAACTGTTATGAATACAGGCGGCGGCGAACAAGCTGAAATGATGGCAAAAATGATGAAATACTTTCCCTGGCTTATTATGTTCGTCCTTGCGCCATTTCCGGCGGGTCTGCTGCTTTACTGGGTCTGGAACAATATTCTGTCCTTCATTCAGCAATATATCATAACGCGTAAGTTCAAAGTCGATACGCCGATTGATAAGTTCTTTCGCAAAATAACCGGCAAGCCTGAACCCGATGCCGCTGGGTGATGAAAGACACGCCCCCTAGTTCTGAAGTTATAGCCGCAGAGACGCAGGTCAATTCAGCCGCTCGAGTTGACCCGCATCCATTTCTGGAGACAGGCCGCGTGCTGTTTGCACGGGAGGTCACCTTTATGCTCTCGGGCGTCAGCCTTGAGAATTTACCTGCACCCGGCCCGCCAGAGATTTGCTTTGCAGGCCGCTCCAATGTGGGCAAATCGAGCCTGATTAATGCCCTGACCAATCGTAACGGCCTCGCGAGAGCTTCCAATACACCAGGCCGCACTAGAGAGCTCAACTATTTTAATGTTGATGACCGCGTTTGGGTGGTCGATTTACCTGGCTATGGTTATGCGCGGGCCTCGAAAACCGATATTGCTAAATGGACGGCGCTTACTCGCGCTTTCCTGCGCGGCCGCGCACAGCTTCGCCGCGTCTTCATGCTCATCGATAGCCGCCATGGTATTAAACCAACCGATATAGAGCTGATGGATATGCTTGATGAGGCTGCCGTGACCTATCAACTCATTTTTACCAAAACTGACAAAATCAAACCGCCCGAAGTTATCAAAGGCATAATGAAAGCGGCGAAAGTCATTAAAAAACGACCCGCGGCTTTTCCTGAAATTATCCCAACATCTAGCGTGAAGAAAGATGGGCTTGATTTACTCAAAGCCGAAATTGCGAGCCTTGCTCTTCCTGATAAGAAACCACAAAACTGATAAAGATACGAAGACTTACGGAATAGTTACGTTTTTTGACTAGGCCCTAAGGCGTAATCAGTTTAGGAAAAACTTATGTTGAAACGCCGCGAGAATGAAACTGGCTGGACAAGCGCAAAAACGCTGTCTGAAGCCCTGCCCTTTATCCAGCGTTATTCAGGCCAAACTGTGGTGATTAAATTTGGCGGCAACGCCATGGGATCCGAAGATCTTACGCGCCAATTTGCGAATGACGTCGTGCTTCTACGCCAATTTGGGATACGCCCTGTCATTGTCCACGGCGGCGGGCCGCAAATCGGAGAGATGCTTAAACGGCTGAATATTAAAAGTGAATTTATCGATGGGCTGCGCGTCTCTGACATTGCCACGGTTGAGGTCGCTGAAATGGTGTTGTCTGGCGCCATCAACAAGTCTCTCGTTCAAGCGATTAATGAAGCCGGCGGGAAAGCTGTTGGCCTCTCGGGTAAAGATGCTAATCTGATTAAAGCCCGCCAAGTACGCACGGACCTTGGCTTCGCCGGAGACCCCGTTAGCACGGACACAAGCGTTATAGAGAGCCTCAGCCGAGACGGCTTCATACCCGTTATCTCCCCCATCAGTGCAGGTGAAAACGGCGGGTCTTATAACGTCAATGCCGATACAGCTGCAGGCGTACTTGCGGGGGCGCTTGGCGCGTCTCGCTTAATGCTGCTAACTGATATTCAAGGCGTAAAAGATAAAGATGGAAGTTTACTGACGAATTTATCCGTTTCGGATGCAGGCCGTTTAATTGAGAACGGTACGGCTTCAGGTGGGATGATTCCCAAACTCGAAACATGTATTGCAGCCATAGACGCTGGCGTTAGGGCTGTTGTTATTCTTGATGGGCGGCGCGCGCATGGCCTTTTGGTCGAGCTGTTTACCGATCAAGGTGCAGGAACACTTATCCGATGAAATCTAGTATTGCCGCCATTATTGCAGTGTTATTAAGCGTAAATACTGCGAGCCTTGCTGCGGCCCAAACACCCGTTGAGACAGAGACATTTCCGCAAAACCAATGGAATATCTGCAACGAAACGTCTTATGTTTTGCGCGTAGCCTCCGCGACCTTAGTAGACGGAAAAATGACGCCGCGCGGTTGGGAGCGTGCACGTCCTGGAGCTTGCCTGACAAAGACCCCGCCAGCCGGAACTGACAGATATGTTTATGCGGAAAGCGAAAAATTTCATACGGGCCGCATAAGAGAATGGAAAGGCAGTGTGAAACTTTGCGTGGCCGATAAAGATTTCAAAGCCGACGCCAGTATGAGCTGCAAGCTACAAGATTTAGATACACGCCCTTATTTAAAGGTCGACCCCAAAGAAAAGACAACAACGTTTATTGAGCCTGATAATTTTGAAGACAAAGCTGATACAGCCGGTCTTCAGCGTTTACTGCAGGATAATGGCTATAGAATTTCTCGTATTGACGGCATTACAGGGCGACGAACAATGCGCACGCTCGACACATTTTTGAAAGATAAAGAGATTACCGGCACATTGACAACGGGCGAAAAATTTGACGCGTTGATTAAAGGTGCCGTAGACGTACAGGCGAGTATTGGTTTGACACTTTGCAATAGGTCAACCCAGCCCATTTGGTCCGCTATTGCCTTTCAGCGCGACGGCGAATGGGAAAGTCGGGGATGGTGGCCAATAGATGCAGGGGCTTGCGAGCGGCCATTTTCTAGCGCGCTTGAAAACACGAATGCTCATTTCTTTGCCTTACAAGAACAGCCTATCCCCGAAGGTGAGGACACGGCACCCAAGGACAAGTTACTCAGGACTATCGCGGCGAAACCTCGTCAGTTCTGTGTCGCAGAAGGCGTGTTTTCTTCTATTGGCGATGAATATTGCGCTGACCGCGGCTATACACCTGTTAGCTTTCGTCCGCTTCCGACTGAAGGCAAAGGCACGACTGTCAATTTGACAGATGCAGATTTTGTTCTGCCAAGTGCAACAGGCCTTCGCCGTTAATGCACAAAAGCCTTTGCCATATTCGCGACTGGATTTTTGATCTGGACAATACGCTTTACCGCGCGGACGCGAATTTCTTTAAACAAATTGACGTCAAGATGACGGATTTTATTGCGCGTTATCTCTCGCTCGGTACCGAAGACGCCTCCGCCTTACGCCGCGAGTATTGGGCCAAATATGGCACGACATTATCAGGGCTTATGGAGGTGCACGGAATGGATCCGGCAGAATTTCTGGATTACGTCCATGATGTAGATTTAGACTTTTTACCTCAGGACCCACAGATGCGCGCCCAGATAAACGCACTGCCGGGACGCAAACTGATTTACACCAATGGTTCTAAGGGCCATGCCAAAAATGTGGCCAGCCATCTAAATTTATTTGATCTGTTTGACGGCAGTTTCGGAATTGAAGACGCTAATTACATCCCCAAACCAAAGCGAGAGACATTTGAAATCTTCAATAAAGTCTTTGATGTCGACCCTAGCCGCGCAATCTTCTTTGAAGACAATGTACATAATCTTGAAGTCCCCAAAGCTATGGGGATGGTGACCGTGCTTGTGACCTCCGATGCGGATTTTTCTGATGCGCCTGAAATCGTGCGCCCGTCTGGGCAAACAGTTACGGCGGGCTGGATAGATTACGCCACGAATGACTTGCCCGCGTGGCTTGCGCAAATGACAGGCAAAGCGCCGCTCTAACTTGACCTTTCAAAGCACGCGCCTTATCTGAAGCCCATGACGATACGCCCGATATTAACTGTGCCTAACCCCGTCCTCAAGCAGGTCTCAAAGCCCGTTGACAAAGTCACGGACGCAACGCGAGAACTCATGGATGATATGCTTGAGACGATGTATGCCGCGCCCGGCATAGGTCTTGCGGCTATTCAAATTGGCGTGCCGCTCAATGTCATTGTGATGGACCTCGCGCGCGACGGCGAGCCCCCGCAAGTCAAATATTTCGTCAACCCCGAAATCCTCGAAGAGGCAGATGATCTGCAGCCTTATGAGGAAGGCTGCCTATCTGTACCCGAAGTCTTTGATACGGTTGAGCGTCCCGAACGTGTGAAGCTGACTTATCTTGATTATAACGGCGAGCGCGTCACTGAGATTTGCGAAGGACTTTACGCCACCTGTATTCAGCATGAGATGGATCACCTGAAAGGGATTGTCTTTATTGATTATCTCTCGCGCCTTAAACGCGAACGCGCTGTCAAAAAAGTTACGAAAGCCGAGAAACTGAAAGCCGCCGGATAATGCGCGTTGTCTTTATGGGTACGCCAGAGTTTGCCGTGCCCTCTCTGTCTGAAATTCTGGCCAATGGCCACGACGTTGTACGCGTATACACCCAACCACCGCGCAAATCTGGACGCGGACAAAAGCTGACTAAATCCCCTGTACATCAATTTGCAGACATCATGGGCATCCCCGTTGAGACGCCTGAGAAGTTTCGCCGCTCATCTGCCATCGATGGCCTCGAAGCTATAGACGCAGATGTCGCCTGCGTTGTGGCTTACGGCCAAATTCTGACAAGCCGCGCGCTGGCAGCCCCAAAGTATGGCTGCTTGAATTTACATGGCTCGCTCCTGCCGCGTTGGCGCGGGGCCGCCCCTGTGCAGCGCGCGATTATGGCGGGCGATACGCAAACGGGCGTACAGATTATGCAAATGGCCAAAGGGCTCGATACAGGTGATATCTTATTATCTGAAACCGTGGACATTAAAGACACCGACACAGCCGAGACGCTCGCAAGCCGTCTCTCCCATGTGGGAGCCGAAATGTGGGCCCGAACACTCGGCGCGGTAGAGCGCGAAGCTCTGCGCCCGACCCCCCAAACGGGCGAGGCAACTTACGCGCACAAAATCGAAAAATCCGAAGCCCGCATAGACTGGACACGTCCTGCCAAAGCGCTCGACTGCCACATTCGCGGTCTCTCGCCCTTTCCCGGAGCGTGGTGCGAAATTGGCGGCGCGCGCGTAAAAATTCATCTCGCGAAACCTGCGGACGGTAAAGGCGATGCAGGAACAGTCATTGACCAAAGCGGGATTATAGCTTGCGGAAACGGCGCGCTTCAGCTCCTCAACGTGCAGCCCGCGGGCAAGCCGAAAATGAGCATTGAAGACTACCTGATGGGCAATCCGCTAACTGTCGGCGATATACTCACATGACCATAGTTATACGACCTGAAACGCCTGAAGATTTTATAGCTATTGATCAAATTAATGATGCAGCATTTGGCGAAACCGCCCAAAGCCGTATCATCCGAGAATTGCGCGATGCTAACGAGGTTTTGTGGTCAAAGGTCTTAGAAAAAGATGGGCAATTAATCGGGCACTTATTGTTTTACCGCGTTCTTATTGATGGTCAGCCGATAGCCGCAGGACTTGGCCCTATTGCGATCCACCCACACATTCAAAAACAAGGTCATGGCAGCGCCATTATTAAAGATGGTCTCAAAACTTGCGACCCGGAGAAACATCAGATTGTCTTTCTCCTTGGACACACAAGCTATTATCCTCGATTTGGATTTACCTCTGAGCTTGGCGCGCAGTTTACATCACCTTGGCCGCGCCCGGCCTTTATGGGATTACAGCTTAACCCGAGTGCTCCGCAGTCGGGCACGCTGACATTCCCGAAAGCTTACCTCTAATGCCGCGCTATAAACTCACTATTGAATATGACGGCGGGCCTTATGAGGGATGGCAGATACAGCCAGTTGCTCCGACTATTCAGCGCGCAATTCAAACGGCCGCGAGTAAGCTCAACGGGCAACCCACAAAAGTTTACGGCGCGGGCCGTACAGATAGCGGTGTGCATGCCCTTGGAGCCGTGGCGCATATGGATCTTGTCAAAGATATACGCGAGGATAAAGTGCGCGATGCGCTCAATTTTCACCTCAACCAAGACACTATTTCTATCCTTGATGCCAAGCTTATGCCGGATGATTGGCACGCCCGTTTTGATGGGCGCGAACGCCGCTATCTTTACCGCATCATTGACCGGCGGCCTCGGCTCGCGCTCGATGCAGGCCGCGTCTGGCGATTGCCCTATCCACTTAACGCGGATGATATGCACGAGGCCGCGCAGGCCTTTGTCGGAGAGCATGATTTCACGTCATTTCGAGATTTGAATTGCCAAGCCAAATCTCCCGTAAGGACGATTGATGAAATTACCCTTTTGCGCGCCGGTGCAGAAATTCACATGCATATTCGTGCGCGCTCATTTTTGCATAAACAAGTGCGCTCTATTATTGGCACGCTTGTCGAAATTGGCCGTGGCCACCGCGAAATAAGTTTTGCTAGGGAGGCCCTCGAAGCACGCGACCGTAAGGCCTGCGGCCCCGTTGCCCCGCCAGACGGCCTTTACTTAATGAGCGTGCATTACGAAGATGAGGGTTGAAACAATTCCTCTGCGGCGTCACACTAATTGAAACACCATGAGACTTTTATGCCCCAAACCCTAACGATACGCCGCCCTGATGATTGGCATGTCCATCTACGTGATGGAGATATGCTGAAAGATGTTGTGAATTATACGGCGCGTCAATTTGCCCGCGCGATAATTATGCCCAATCTCGCTCCGCCTGTGACCACGACGGCTTTAGGCCGCGCCTACCGCGAACGCATTATGGCGGCCGTTGACCCGAGCCTGAATTTCACGCCGCTTATGACGGCTTATCTGACGAATGATAGCGGCGGCGAAGACTTGGCACGCGGTCACGAGGAAGGCGTCTTCACGGCATGTAAATTATATCCCGCCAACGCCACAACAAATTCAAGCCACGGCGTTAGTGATATTCGCAATATCACCTCTGTTCTTGAGACAATGCAGCGCATTGGCCTGCCCCTGCTCGTCCACGGCGAGGTCACCGACAGTCATGTCGATATCTTTGACCGCGAAGCTGTTTTTATTGATGATGTTATGGCCGGCATTGTGAAAGAATTCCCAGATCTCAAAATCGTTTTTGAGCATATCACGACCAAAGAGGCCGCAGACTTTGTGATCTCATGCGGACCCAATGTGGCCGCAACCATCACGCCGCAGCATTTGGCGATTAACCGCAACGCCATTTTCCAAGGCGGAATTCGTCCGCATATGTATTGCTTGCCGATTGCCAAACGCGCGCTCCATCAAGCCGCGCTGCGCAAAGCGGCCATTTCTGGAAATCCCAAGTTTTTCCTAGGAACGGATACAGCGCCGCATACGGTAGGCGCGAAAGAAAGCGCCTGCGGCTGCGCGGGTATTTTCAACGCGCCCTATGCACTCGAGAGTTACCTCAAAACGTTTGAGGAAGAAAATGCACTCGATAAATTCGAAGGTTTTGCCTCTGAATTTGGGCCCGCCTTTTACGGTTTGCCTCTGAATGAAGAGCGCGTGACTTTGACCCGCAAGACCGCCCAAGTGCCAAACACACTACAAGCGGCGGGCACAGATATTATTCCTTTTCATGCCGGCGAGCCGCTAGCTTGGAGCTTTGAAGGCGTAGGCACGTAAATGCCCATCGCGACGCTAAACCGGTCTATTTTCAAGCTATCCGGCGAAGGCGTGGAGACGTGGCTGGACGGATTGATTACCAATTCAATCAAAAAGGACGGATTGACATTTGCTGCGTTACTGACGCCGCAAGGCAAAATAATAGCGGATTTTTTTATCTCTCGTGACGGCGAAGCCCTGCGGCTCGAGACTCCCGCAAAATTTGGGGCAGATTTATTCAAACGCCTGCGTATGTATAAGCTGCGCGCGCCAATTGAGATTGAGGATATTAGCGAAACACATACCGTTTACGCGATATGGGAGGGCGAAGGCGCAGAAGGTCATGCCGATCCGCGCCTACCCGCGCTTGGGTTTCGCCTTATCAGCACAGAAGACCTGCCGACAACAGGCGATTATAACGCCCACCGCCTCTCGCTCGGTATCCCCGACAGCGAGTGGGATTTTGAAACGGTCACAACATTCCCCGCAGATGCCAATATGGATTTAATTAATGGCGTAGATTTCAAAAAAGGCTGTTTTGTCGGCCAAGAAGTGGTCTCCCGCATGCGCCGTATGACAACCGTAAAGAAGCGCTTTCGCGGCATTATATTGTCGGGCACGGCGCAAACAGGCGATAATATAAAATCAGGCGCGCGCGTGATTGGCAATGTGCTATCCATCCATAAAGCCTCCGGCGGGGGCACGGTAGGAATGGCGATGATACGTCTTGACCGATGGGCAGAGGCTACGCAAAATCCTACCGTAAATGAGACGGATGTTCAAATTATGGGAGGGCCAGATGGGAAAAGCTAAAATTGATACATCCAAAGTCGAAATCCGTTTAGACGACGAAAGCGCCTTGCCCCGTTTTGCGGCGCTCAATGCGCAGTGGATTGAAGAACTGCATTTCTTAGAAGAGTCAGACAAGAAAATGGTCGCTCACCCTGAAATTTACATCGAAGGGGGCAGCCATGTGCTCTCGGCGCATATTGAAGATCAAGTTGCAGGTGCAGTCGCTCTAAAGAAACACGGCAAAGGCGATTATGAGCTAACCAAAATGGCGGTTGATAATGATTACCGCGGTCACGGCGTCGGGCAATTATTGATGAGCGCGTGTGAGAGCTATGCCAGAAACTCGCTTGGATTGAAACGGCTCTGGCTCTTGTCCAATACAGCAAACGCCGCCGCGATACGGCTTTATAAACGCAATGGCTGGACGGTGAACCACGAAGGCCCGCATCCTGTTTATGCCCGCGCCAATATAGGCTTAGAAAAAGGTTTATAATGGAACACGCTTTTTTTGATTATAAAGATTTTGACGATAGCCGCCATGACCCTTTGTTGCCGCGCTGCGGGTGGGTACCGCCGCAAGATGCGTTTTATTGCAGCTACCATGACACTGAATGGGGGCGGCCGATCACGGATGACAAAGCGCTGTTTTCCAAACTTATTCAAGATGGCATGCAAGCTGGGCTCTCGTGGATTACTATCTTGCGTAAGCGAGATAACATTCTCGCCGCCTTTGAGGGTCTGGACCCCGATATTATCGCCCATTACACAGACGCAGACAGGGCCCGTCTACTTGATAACGCAGGCATCATTCGGTCTAAATCCAAAATCAATGCCGCTATTTTAAATGCGCAAATGTTCATCAAAATGCGCGACGAGGAAGGTATAAATTTCTCTGATTACCTTTGGGGTTTTACTGCCGGTAAAACTATTCAAAATGAATGGACGTTTTTCAAAGACGCCCCCGTTAAAAGCCCTGAATCTGAGGCCATGTCCAAAGACCTTAAAAAGCGCGGCTTTAAATTTGTTGGCCCCGTTATTTTATATGCCTTTATGCAAGCGGTCGGCATGATAAATGATCACGCTGTCGATTGCCACGCCTATGAGCCCTGCAAGCGATTAGGCCGTTAACGCTATTGGGCCTAGCGCAAGCCGCGCCATCTCGTTATAGCTTTATGATAACAAAATTTAGAAGTGATACTCAGGGAAGCTCATGACAGCCGTAATCAGCGCAACAGGCCTATGGACACCGCAGGACTCCATTTCCAATGAAGAACTTGTCGAAGGCTTTAACGCCTATGTTGATAAATGGAATGGTGAAAATGCGGCCGAGATAGAAACGGGCGCAAAAGAGGCGCTGACTTATTCTAATCCCGCCTTTATTGAAAAAGCCTCTGGTATAAAATCGCGCTACGTTATTTCCAAGGGCCCGATTTTAGACCCGAATATCATGGCCCCACGTATCCCAGCGCGCCCCGATAGCGAGCCATCTATCCTTGCCGAAATCGCTGTCAATGCCGCCAAGCAAGCGCTCGAGACAGCGGGCCGAAAGCCCGAAGACGTCGGCGCAGTCATTGTCGCCTGTTCTAATCTGCAGCGCGGCTACCCTGCGATTGCCGTCGAAGTCCAAGACTTGCTAGGCACATCTGGCTTTGCCTTTGATATGAATGTCGCCTGCTCTAGCGCGACTTTTGGCATCGAAACCGCGCGTGGACTCATAATTGGCGGGCAAGCCAAATCTGTCCTCGTCGTCAACCCTGAAATCTGCACGGCGCATTTGAATTTCAAAGACCGCGACGCGCATTTCATTTTTGGCGACGTCGCCACGGCTATATTAGTCGAAGATATTAGCATTGCACCCAAATCTCATTGGGAAATCATCGGCTCTAAACTCATCACCCAATTTTCAAACAATATCAGAAATAATTTTGGCTTCCTTAATCACGCCGCGCCTGAAGATGACGGCCTTGTAGGCGTGCGCGGCAAGAAAGGCCTGACGGATAAGTTGTTTGTCCAAAATGGCCGCAGCGTTTTCAAAGAAGTCGTCCCGCTCGTGGCCAAAATGATTACGGCAGAATGCGCGGCCAACGGTCTTGACCCACATGATCTCAAACGCATGTGGCTGCACCAAGCGAACCTTTCCATGAATCAATTAATTGCAAAGAAAGTCCTCGGCAAAGAAGTCGACATGATCAAAGCCCCCGTCGTTTTAGATGAATATGCCAATACAAGTTCAGCAGGCTCCATCATCGCCTTTCACAAACATAGCAGCGATTTTAAAAATGGCGATAAAGGTCTGATTTGCAGCTTTGGCGCGGGCTATTCTGCGGGCGCTATTTTCGTGCGTAAAGTTGCCTAAACCCCCAACCAAACGCGCATGGCAACGTATGCTCTCAGGCCGCCGCCTCGATCTTCTCGACCCCTCACCTTTTGATGTGGAGATCGAAGACATTGCGCGCGGCCTTGCACGTGTGGCCCGTTGGAATGGGCAGACCTCAGGTGATCATGCCTTTAGCGTCGCCGAGCATAGCGTTGTGGTGGAGCATCTTTTCTCGACGCTAAATCCTAAATCCACACGCGAAGAGCGCCTCATGGCTCTGCTTCATGACGCGGCGGAATATGTCGTTGGCGATATGATTAGCCCATTTAAGGCGGCGCTGGGGATTGATTA
>CAZFWZ010000029.1:0-3365 GCA_964522765.1 uncultured Caulobacterales bacterium
TCAATAGGTCGACGTAACACATTACCAGCAGCTGTTATGTAGCGATTTTAAGCCGCTCAATTGCCGTGTTCTTTTATGCTAAATCCATGACAGCAGCTTTATTTATAGATTTTCTTTTCCAGCGTATGCAGAACGAATGACCAGACAGAGCCGTAAAAAATCGGACCCGCTATCAACATGATGTATATTTGATTGCCTACCAGTCCATAAACCCTTTCCGGTACGTGCAAAATAAATACTCCGAGTGACGCGAGTATTAAGCCTAGGGCTGCACCAGATAAGAACATAGTTTTTCGGGTACGGGTAAAGCCTATGGCAAAGGTAATCGAATTAAATGTTCCAAAAATAAGTGGCATAAAAATACCAACCATCGAGAAATCTAGGTCCGCTCCGCTCCGCCTTGCTGCCATAGCTAACCCAAACAATGGCCAAATTACGACTGGGATTGAAGACGCAACTATGAAAGATGTGAAGGCATTTTGTTTCATGACGTAATCCTAAACTAAGACATTGAGATTATCCTGTTAACTTCGCTTATCAACAGGCCAAATTAATCGCGCATCATCCGCCGGGCATCCGCAGGCCCTAACTGCCGACTGCGCCGCTTCCCTGTCAGCACCCAGCTGACGAAATGTTCGCAATTATTGACCATCACATTATAGCGCTGGCCCTTTTTGCTTCGGGCGCGAGCGACGATTTCACTGCCTGATAGGGCGTGGCTATAGGGTACGACCCTCGCGCGGCCGCCCCCGAGAAAGGCAGCGAGATTCGTTTCTTCGACGCGGCCAAAGCGGCGGCTCGCGTGAATGACTGTACCGTAACCTGTGGCTAGGCCCACATGGCGGATCAGGCCGTAAACGCGCACTTGCAGTAATGTGCCCGCAGGATAGACAACGGCGCCTTGTTCAAATGGATAATCGCTCATGAGAGTAAGCCTAGCGCGCCGCGCTAGATTTTGCAAAGCAGGGAGCTGCGCTGAATTATCTTAAGCGGCTTTGTTTTGCAATTGATGCGCTTTTTCAGAGGCTTTGCGCGCGGCTATATTATGCGGCGCAGCACGGCCTTCACGGTCAACGCAAACGAAAACAATTTTATCAATTGTGATGATCTCGCGCTTCGTGACTTTGTCGCGCACGACGCAGGTCACAGTCAAAGACGTTGTGCCAATGTCTAATGTGGCCACGCCAATCTCTATAACATCGCCCTGATAAGCGGGGGCTTGGAAATTCATCTCTGACATATATTTGGTAACAATATTGGCCGTGTTCATTTGGCAGGCACAATAAATTGCGCATTCTTCGTCAATCCATGCCATGAGCCGCCCGCCAAAAAGCGTATTTCGTCCATTGAGATCTTCGGATTTGACCATTTTTCGAGAGCGAAAAATGATGCCGTTATGAGTTATTCTAGACATTTAAATCTCCTCAAATATCGTTGAGGAGGTGATGGCTAAATAGCGTGTTAATTTCAATGTAGAGTGCTGCGGATATTAAAAGTTTGCGTTTGGTGATGATTTTTTCGCCGCACTTATTCAGGCTGCGGTGTTTTTTTAGGCGTGTGGGCCGCTTTATAAACGCAAAAGCCCCGCCTAAATGGCGAGACCTCTTAAATAATTAAGCGTGAATTTACGTCACGATTTTAGGCTTGGTTAGAGCTTGCGAAATTTAAGCGTCATGCGGTTGCTTTCGCCGATGGCCTCCATTTTTGCTTTCAGCTCTGGATTATCACGCGAGCCGTTAAGTGTGGGTGGAAGCCGCCAGACGAAATCGTCCTCGCTGGGGATATCATTTGGATTAGTGTTCACATCACTATCGCCCGCAAGCTCAAAACCTGCCGCTTCAAAAGCGCTAATCACAGCTGATTTTTTAAGATAGCCATTACTGCCCGTTGCCCACTCATCTGAATTTGTTTCGGGGCCCGAGTGCTGCACGACGCCGACAATACCGCCGGGCTTTAGCATCGCATGCGTGTCTGCAAGGGCTTGGCTCATATAGCCGCCATTGGCTTCAAAACGAGAGAGGTTGTGCATAGCGCGAATGAAAAGCACAGCGTCATATGTACCATCAGCCGCAGTATTGCGCGCGCCAAAGGTTACAGCGTCAATATTGGCGGCAGACCCCGCGCGCCATTCCTGAGCACCTTTTGTCCAATCCGCGGGCCATGTCTTTTTGGCTTCAATACGTTCCGGTGTCATAAAACTAAATTCGGACCACATGGTCATCGAATAATCGACGCCTGTTATATGACCCTCATCCCCTAAATAGGGAATAAGGATTTTGGAATACCAACCGCCGCCTGGCAGGGCGTCGGCGACTTTCATGCCAGGTTTAATCCCTAAGAACGCTAGGGTTTTGCCCGGGTTGCGCGCGCCGAAACGGGCCTTGGCTTTATCATCTTGCTGGGCGAGTATGGCCGTGAGCTTGGCTTTATTGGCTGCGGTGCTGGCCGCGTCTGTCACGCCGCCGGCCATTGTTTCAGCCGCGGCTTTGGCATCCTTAGCGCCATCTTTGACGCTGTTTGTAACGTTGTCAACTCCGCCTGAACAGGCGGTTAACATAAGCGCAGCAGCGCCCGAAATGAGTAATTTGTGTAACATGTTGTCTCCCTTTGGCCCTTATATGAGGTAATGCAATTTATGCTAAATTTGCGGAGCGCGCAAATAACACTAAAGTGTCTAATCATTCTCCGACTTTTGTGTGTGCTTCAGATGAAGGCGATTCCCATTCGTTTTCCATGAACTCAAACATTTCAACCGTAACAGTCATTGCGAAAGTTACGCCTTTTTCTTGGTTGCGCGACTGTACTCTGCGCCAACGTTCGTCTTTATCTACATCAACCCAGTGCAATAGCGGAGGTAGGTTGACGGTTTTCGCTAAGTCACGAAATTTTTGTCGATGCGCTCGTTTTGTAAATCCAAGATCAAAAATAACGGAAACATTCGCGGCTAGAATTTGTTTAGCCGTTTCCCAAATTTGGGCCTCGGCTCGATTTATTCGGCTCATTGACCATTCAAAACTAATGGGATCAGGACTGTCCATCCAGAAAAGCGATGTCATCCAATCATCAATTGAAAAGCGCACGGCACCAAGATCTGCCGCTAATTGACGGGCGTAGCTTGTTTTACCAGCGCCCGTACCACCTGTTATCAAGAAAATATCAGGCACGTTTCTCGTGAAACTGACCGTATTTGCGGTAGCGCTGTAGATAGCTTGGCACAATGGCTTCAATCGTTTCTGTCTGAATGCCAAGTTCAGGGAAACCTTTGGCATCACCGGCAACAACATTATCCATTTTCAAACTTGTGACTTGATCTTTTGTCAGAAACGGCGAGACGAAAGGTATTATGCCGCTTAAATCACCGACTG
>CAZFWZ010000029.1:3465-17654 GCA_964522765.1 uncultured Caulobacterales bacterium
TCTTTTGTCAGAAACGGCGAGACGAAAGGTATTATGCCGCTTAAATCACCGACTGCGCCCATAATGTTTGCGCCAAACCACGGCACAGGCAGTAATAAACGTTTGCGGTCAATGCTCTCTAGCATGAAATTCAAAAGACATTTGAAGGAGTGAACGCTTGGTCCACCGAGCTCATAGATCTCGCCTGTTGTGCCTTGGCCCATGACTTTTGCAATCGCGTCCGCGACGTCGCCAACATAGGCGGGCTGAAATTTCGTATGGCCGCCGCCAATTAGAGGCAGGGCAGGGGCAAATTGCGCCATTTTTGCAAAGCGGTTGAAGAAATCATCTTCTTCGCCAAAAATAATTGACGGGCGCATGATATCGGCTGAGGGCAGAGCTGTTTTGACCGCTTGTTCGCCGAGGCCTTTTGTGCGGGCATAGTCGCTATCGCTATCCACATTTGCGCCGATCGATGACATTTGTACGTAATTTGTAATGCCAGCCCGCGCTGCGGCTTCGGCGACCACGCCTGCACCTTTGACATGAAGACTTTTAAAGCTTTGCTTGCCGTCTTCGAATAAGACGGCGACGAGATTGACGACTGCGTCTGCGCCTTCCACGGCGCGTTCGACAGATTTTGGGAAACGGATATTGGCCTGCATCAATTGCACTTGGCCGACATTGCCCATGACTTTTAGATCTTGGCAAGTATGTGGGCGGCGCGCCGCAACTCGCACGCGCCAACCCTCACGGCATAAAGCGCGCACGACATATTTACCGACAAAACCAGAGCCGCCAAAAACTGTGACCAAACCTTTATTCATAACTGTCTCTTTTCAGACCCTAGAGGTGCGTAATTGACTGCTGAGTTAGCGGGAATTGAGCGCTTTGTCTATAAAAAGGGGTAAGGCATAGAGCCGTGTAAGGGGGGCAGATTAAACGTTCAGTTTGTGTTCACAACAAACACACTAGCTAATATTTAAGGCTTATGTTGGAGATGGAACATGAAACAGCTTTTAAAACTTATTACTGAAAAGCAGATAGCAGAAAATAAGCATTCTGAGGCTCTTATGAAGCTGGACGCCTGTATCGACAGTCATTTAAACTCATTGGCAAAGCATAATCCTGACTTAATAGCTTTAGAGCAAGCTGAGTTAGCCGCTGCGAAGGCTTTCAAAGTAGCTGAAGAAAAACTTATAAATTATCACCCTATTTCAGCCAAAGAATTTGGCTTACAGACAAGTGCGATTATTGGGACTTTTTCTGACAATGATAATGATAATGCGCCTTATTTAACGGCTGTGAAACGCGGCGCTGAAGCTTTAGCCAGCGGTGTCTTAAAATAGGTTTTAGTCTTGTGGCGGCTGCGCGGCTAACCATAATGAGTGGCTCATTGCGTAATCTCTATTTCATAGACATAAGGCCAGAGTTTACCTGTCACGAATAAGCGCCCGCCAGTTTCATCGAATGCAATTCCGTTAAGAACGTCTTCACCCTGATATTTTGGGTCTCGTTGCTTATATAATCCTTTCAAATCTATCCATCCCGTAACCGCGCCGCTAATGGGATTAATCTTGGCAATTCTATCGCTTTTCCAAATATTGGCGTATAGCTCCCCGTTTACCCATTCCAGCTCATTAAGTTTATCGACAGGCGTGCCGAGCTCAGTCACTTGAAACCGGCTTTTTTCTTGAAGGGTTTGCGGGTCGAGAACTTTAATGAAAGACGAGCCGTCGCTCATAAATAAGCTATCTGATGAACTGGCTAGTCCCCAACCCTCACCCTCATATTTAAACTTATATTTGGCCGACAGGTCAGCTCTGTTTAAAACGAAACCCGTTTTGGCCTTCCATGTCAGCAAAATTAAATCCTCGCTAAATGCCGCCAAACCCTCTCCATATAATGTTGGTTCCAGGCGAGTGGCCTTTAATATCTTGCCATCTTCTAGGTTCACGCGCCGCACTGTAGAGTGGCCTTTAAGTCCAGTGCTCTCATATAGATATCCGTCTTTAAACAGCAGGCCTTGCGTGAACGCGCCTTCATCGTGAGGGTAGCTTTGGATGACTTTATAAGAAAATATGGGAACAGTTTCAGATGCATTGGACGTGGAGCCTTCTGCGCAGCCAAGCATTAAAAGCGGCATGAAAATCCACACCGCTTTGCGCCATAACGGCTTTAGAGTATCCATGCTGCTTATATTAATTTTACAATCCTTCCAGCGACTGTGACTTTCGTCATGTCTATATTATGCCGCTACTATAAAAGTGATTTTCATGTTTTGATACCGCTAACGTTCAGCCATTTGATGACGGCCCTAAACTAAAATAAAATTTCTAAACATAACTTATGGGCTTTATATCTTTCAAATAAGGGTATGCCTTAACTGGGGGTTCATATCTGAAAACGGCCTCGTTATTTGAGTGATGGGTGATAATTCTTTCATTCGTGCGGGCGTATTAGAGTTTGCTTCACCCATTGCGAAAATGGCTTTCAAACGCGGCGCTTAAGTAACGCAAATTTAACCATAATCCACTAAACGCCTTTTTATGACCTTAGCCGTTGAAATGTTGATTGAGCCTGGCGCGGATGCGCTCATTAAAGATATGGGGAGAAGGCTTAAATCCAAGGCCCGCTCTAAGGTTATTGACCGAACGCTTGATTTAATCCGCCAAGATTATCATGTCTCGGATGTTTGCGCGTGGTTCTCGGAACCCCGCTTTGCTGCTGATCACCGCACAACCGTGCGCATCAGCCGCGAAAACGCGGATTATCTTGCCGCCATAGCCGAAGTCACAGGCCGAGGCCGCCCAATGGTGCTTTTGGAACTTGTTTATTTTGCTGCCGCCAAGCTAAGCTGCGAGGATTTAGAGAGCCTCGCCGCATGATAGGCTTTGCCGCCGCAATTGTCGTTTGCGTTTTTGGCGTTTTTCTTATCAGTGTTGGAGCGCTCATGGCGCTTAAGCCGCAAGTTACCTTGAAGGCGCTGCGGCATATGGGTAGCACGCTCAAAATTCATTTTACTGAGCTTAGCTTACGGTTTTTGGCGGGGGCAGGTGTTTACGGTTTCGCGGCGCAGTCGCCTTATGTGCAGCCCTTCCAAATCGCGGGTCTCTTCCTGATGATTACATCAGTGCTAATAATGTGCGTGCCGCATAAGCTCCACAACGCCTATGCGCTCTGGTGGGCCGACCGTCTTCCGCCCGCGCTTATCCGGGCTTTAGGTCTTCTGCCAATTGCGATTGGGGGCTGGTTATTGAAAACTGTATTGGCGTCACTCTCACTTTAATCTGGCTTGAAAACTTATTAGGCTTGGTGAATAGATAAAGAATGGCAAAAGGCGTATTTATTCATAATCCTGGCACGCATTACGACGATGACCCCGCGACGCGGTATCACTTTCCTAAACGGTATTTGAAACGCGCGGAGCCAGTTATCGGTGATAATGTTCTATTTTATCAATCTGGGAAAAAGGGTGGGTATACAGCAACAGCTAAAGTTGAAAACATAGTCCCCGATCCAAATGACCCAGGCGGTCACTACTACGCTAACATCGCACCTAGAAGTTACACGCCTTTTTCAAAAAACGTGCCCTTTAGACTGAACGGTAGACCTGCGAACTCATTTTTAGATAATGGCGACGGGAGTGTGAACAGCGGTAAACAAGTCTGGGCAGTCAGGCCTATATCGGAAGAAGACTATATGAAAATTGTGGCCCTGGCCGTGACTGATGTTTCGGAATTGCCGCGGTTTGATAACGCAGAATTTGAGGTGGAGGAAGCAACGCCAGAACCATTTATTTTTGATGCTCAGCGCGAAACTGTTGAGGTCGTTTTGAATAAAAAAGTACGTTCACGTTTGTTTAGAGAAAGAGTTATCTCTGCGTACGATAAACAGTGTGCCCTAACTGGCATGCGGTTAATCAATGGTGGCGGTCGGGCAGAGGTCCAAGCTGCCCATATTAAGTCTGTCGAACATGACGGGCCTGACAGCGTGAATAACGGAATAGCGCTCTCCGGAACCATACATTGGATGTTTGATCGAGGGTTGCTCTCCATTTCAGACGATTATGAGATTTTAGTGTCACGTAAGGTGAACAATGTCGATGAAGTCGACCGGCTTATAAATAAAGACCGTAAGGTGCTATTGCCTAAAAGTGAGTCTGACTGGCCACATCCGAAATACATGGAATGGCACCGAAATCATCATAGTTTCGAAGAGGCTTAACTCTCAATTCCCAAACTCGCTTTAAGCGGATCTTCTTGCGGCATGCCGATTGCGTGGAAACCGCCGTCGACATGGTGGGTTTCGCCTGTGCAGGAGAGGCCGAGATCAGACAAGAGATAAAGCGCGGCGCCCGCCACGCCTTTGGAATCTGTATTATCCTGCATTGCGCTGGCGGCTTTGTTAAAGCGGAACATGTGGCGGCCAGAGCCAATGCCTGCGGCCGCGAGTGTCTTAATAGGACCTGCAGAAATAGCGTTTACACGAATGCCGCGCGGGCCAAGGTCGGCGGCCATATAGCGTGTGCTGGCTTCCAGCGCGGCTTTGGCGACGCCCATGACATTATAATTAGGGATAACGCGCTCAGAGCCAAGATAGGTGAGCGTCACCATAGACCCGCCTTCACTCATCATCTCGCTGGCGCGGCGCCCGGCATCAACAAAGCTATAGGCCGAAATATCGAGGGCAGATTTAAACCCGTCGCGTGTCGTATTATCAATAAAGCTTCCAGCAAGCTGGTCCTTGCCCGCAAAGGCAATGGCGTGAACAAGGAAATCCAGCTCGCCCCATTCTTCTTTCAGGGCATGAAACGCGGCTTCCATTTGCTGGTCATTGGTGACGTCGCAATCAAGCAGGATAGGCTGACCATTAGAGCCCTTTGGCATAATCGATTCAGCCAAGGGTTTTACGCGCCGCAGCAGTGAGTCGCCTTGGTAGGTAAAGGCAAGTTCTGCGCCTTGGGCGGCCAGTTGCTGCGCGATCGCCCACGCAATAGAGTTTTTATTGGCAACGCCCATTATCAGACCGCGTTTGCCTGCCATTAATGTGCCTGTCGGAAAATCTGTATTTGCCATGATGTGACCTTTGCTAGGATGAAGGTTATAAAATTTAATAAGCCAGCTTAACCGGGTTTAGTTTCCGCTTTTGCGAGAACTTTAAAATATAAGATGCTTTATGACTTTAAACCTTAGTAAAAATCACGCTGCCATTGGTGCCGCCAAATCCAAAGCTATTTGACATGATTGATTTAAGCTCAGCCTTGCGCGTTTCGCGCACAATGTTGATTTTCGGTAGCTCTGGGTCAAGATCAAAGACATTGATCGAAGGCGCCACAAAGCCGTGTTTCATCATGAGGAGACTATAGATGGATTCTTGTACGCCCGCTGCACCCAGCGAGTGACCGGTCATGGACTTGGTCGCAGATAGCATGGGCCCGTCAAGACCAAATACTTTGGCAATCGCGCCTGTCTCGGCCACATCTCCAACTGGCGTAGATGTGGCATGTGGGTTGATATAATCAATTTGGCTCACCCCTGATTTGGCCGCGTCAGCGAGCGCGCCGCGCATCGCCTTTTCGGCGCCAATACCGTTAGGCGCGACCATATCATAGCCGTCTGATGTTGCCTGATAGCCTGTTATTTCGGCGTATATATTAGCGCCGCGCGCTTTGGCGTGCTCATAATCTTCTAAAACCAGCATGCCTGCCCCGCCGGCGATCACAAAACCGTCGCGATTAACGTCGAAAGCGCGGCTGGCTGTTTCTGGGGTGTCATTATATTTGCTACTCATCGCGCCCATGGCATCAAATAGAGCGGTCATGGCCCATTCAAGTTCCTCGCCGCCCCCGGCAAACATAATGTCCTGCTTACCCCATTGAATTTGCTCAGTCGCCGCGCCGATACAATGCAGTGATGTCGTGCAGGCAGAGGTGATGGAATAATTTACGCCTTGGATTTTAAAATGTGTCGCCAGCGTGGCTGATACGGTTGAGGACATGGCTTTGGGTACGGCAAAGGGACCAATGCGGCGCGGGCTTTTATTCTGGCGGGTAATATCTGCCGCTCGCACAATTTCAATCGCGCTTGGGCCGCCAGAGCCTGCAATAATGCCTGTGCGTTCATGTGAGACTTGGTCTTCAGTTAGGCCCGCATCGTCAATCGCTTGCTGCATGGCGACGGCCGTCCAGCCTGCGCCTTCGCCCATAAAGCGGTAGCTGCGTTTGTGGACATGTTCTTTAGGGTTTAGCGTTGGACGTCCAGATATGCAGGATTTAAAGCCAAGCTCTGTTTGCTTTTCGTCCTTCGTAATACCCGATTTTCCTGCTTTAAGGCTTGCCGTCACTTCATTGGCATCATTGCCAATGCATGAAACAATTCCAAGACCAGTAATAACAACGCGGCGCATTAGGCGACTCCCTCATTTTCAGCTTCGTCAGGAATGAACAGACCCACACGGAGGTCTTTTGCTTTATAAATAATTTCACCGTCGGCCTCCATTGTGCCGTCGGCAATACCGAGCACTAATCTACGGCGAATGACGCGTTTAAGGTTAATGTGATAGCGCACAAGTTTAACGTCTGGGGTCACCTGACCCGAAAATTTCACTTCGCCTACACCCAGCGCGCGTCCGCGGCCCGGCGAGCCGCTCCAACCGAGCCAAAAACCAACAAGCTGCCACATAGCGTCGAGGCCAAGGCAGCCCGGCATGACGGGGTCACCGCGGAAATGACATTCAAAAAACCAGAGATCTTTTTGTATATCTAGCTCTGCGATTATTTCGCCTTTATCATGCTCTCCGCCCGTTTCAGTAATCTTTGAAATGCGGTCTAACATTAACATTGGAGGCAAGGGGAGCTTTGCATTCCCTTTGCCAAATAAGCTCTGCTCGCCGCTGATAATTAGGTCATCATAATCATAGGCGTTTTTTATCAATTTCATTTTACATTTCAGGGATGGCCCTGCCTTATGTTTTCTAACTCATCCTAGCGTCTTACCCTTCAAACTCAAGACAAGAGTGGCGAGAATTACGCGAAACACAGCTGATAATTGTTTGCAGTGAAGTGGTCGACAACAGTCAAGTTATAGTTTAGAGTGAATCTAAATTAGAGCATCATCTAAGATATTTCGGAGTGAATTTACGCATTATGACCGCGACGACACACTATACACAGCAGCAGCTGGCGCATCGCGCTAGGCTGCAAAAATCTGGGTTGCGTCCTACGCGGCAACGCCTGATGATTTGCGGTTATCTTTTTGATGGTGTGGATAAACATTTTACGGCCGAAGATCTTTTTCTTGAACTTGGCGAAAATAAAGATAAGGATTCGCTCTCTTTAGCCACGATTTATAATACCCTTAAGGGTTTCACAGAGGCGGGCTTGCTCAGTACGCTTACTGTAGACTCAGGTAAGATGTATTATGATACAAATACGTCCCATCACTATCATGTCTATGATGCGGCTGGCCGTTTATTATCCGATCTCGAAACCCAAACTATGGTCCTTCAAGGTCTGCCAGAGCTGCCAGAGGGCCAAGAAATTGACCGCATTGACGTGATTATTCGCACGAAACCGTCTAAGTCGCCGCAAATTCTGAGTCATGGCCTTTAGCTGACCTTGATTAAAAAAGGGGGACGGCTCCCCAAGTAGCATCTTTTTTAACCCAGCCTCTAAGCCCAGTTTCTGAATAGACTTTACAATAATCGTTTTTACAGATTTCCAGCCGTAATAATGCTTGGGGTTCAACAATGGCGACGACCGTGGAATTAACATCTTCACCTTTATAGAGCGGCGTCTCTTTAAGCGCGATAAGCTGACGTTCACCCGAAAGACCGTTCTTATAAATCCAGCTTTCATCGCCTTTTACATCACGTATTCGCCGCCAATTTTCTGTTTCTGCTACAACAATTACAGGCAAACCTACTTGGCGATATTGCCAAGCAATCGGATGATTAAGACTTGGGCCTATCCGAGCATTTGTTTTTCCAAATTTTAACGAGACATAGCGCGGAACTTCAAATCCGGACGGTGTTTTTGCGGCAACAACACGGTGAATATTCTTTATGCGCGTTGCGGTCATCGGCAGAGGTTCTGTGATAACGCGGCGATTCATGTCTTGTGCGGCGCTTGGCGTAGACCCAGCTGTAAATATGAGGCCCAATAAGGCGAATATACAAGGTGTAATTTTCACACCTTCTTATCGCCTCAAAGACTGAACGGGTGGTAAATTTTAGCTTAATGAAAGCGATAAGACGCATAAACTTACGCATTTTTACGGGCGGGGGGCGATTCATGACTTGAAAATGCGCGCATTTACGCGTCTTTATAGACTCATGAGCACATCCTCCTCGCATTCGATACCGTCTAGCCCGAAAGTTGTGGTATCGCGTACGCTGCCTGCAGAAATTGAAGCGCGTTTTGCAGACCTCTTTGCGGCTAAAATGAACGCGTCTGATTATCCCATGAGCAAAGGGCAACTGATAAAAGCGGTCGCGGATTGCGACGTACTTGTGCCAACGGTAACTGACCGTATAGATGCGGAAGTTATTGAAGCGGCGGGGCCAAATCTTCGCTTGATTGCAAATTTTGGAGCTGGAACGGAACATATTGATGTTGCCGCAGCGCACAGAAAAAATATCGTTGTCACAAATACGCCAAGCGTACTCACAGAGGATACAGCTGATTTAACTATGGCTTTGATTCTCGCCGTCCCGCGCCGCCTTGTTGAGGGGGACCGACTAGCGCGCGCTGGTAAGTTTCACGGCTGGGCGCCAACGGCGCATTTAGGTCATCGGATACGCGGTAAAAAACTGGGCATTGTTGGTATGGGCCGCATCGGACAAGCTGTGGCGCGCCGGGCTTCTCCATTTGGATTATCCGTCCATTATCATAATCGGCGGCGACTCCCTGAACCGATTGAGACATCGCTCAGCGCGCATTATTGGAAGGATTTAGACACTATGCTAAAGGCTGTTGATATTGTCTCAATCAATTGCCCAAGCACGCCGAAAACGCGTCACCTCATAAATGCAAACCGCCTCGCTTTGATGGGGGCTGAGAGCTATATTGTGAATACATCGCGAGGCGATGTTATTGACGAAGAAGCCTTGGCGGACGCTTTGGAAAACGGCCATATCAGCGGAGCCGGGCTTGACGTCTATGAGCAAGAACCACGGATACACCCGAAATTACTTGAGCGCAAAAATGTTATTCTTGCGCCGCACATCGGATCGGCAACTTTTGAAAGCCGTCGCGAAATGGGCGAAAAAGTGCTCATTAACATCCGTGCTATGATTGATGGACACGTCTGTCCAGACCGAGTGCTACCTCCTCGAGATAAACGTTAATACTTAGAATTTTAAAGGACCAACAATGAAATATCTTCTTTTATTTTCAGCCGTAATCGGCCTTGCCGCTTGTTCCGCCTCTGAAACAAAATCGGCCGTTAACAAGGCTACGGTTGATATGCCCGTCGCCAAGACCGAAATTATCGCGATTGAACGAGATCTGCCTGCGCCAGCGGATGATTTACGTACAGCCTCTATCGGCAATAACCTTTATGTGATTTTTGGGCCGGGCGGAAATATTGGCGTCAGCGTTGGTGATGACGGCGTTTTGCTTATTGACGATAAGTTCCAGCGCAATGCAGACGGAATTTTGGCCCAAGTTAAGGGGCTAACGGATGCGCCGCTACGGTATGTTTTAAACACGCATTTTCACGGAGATCACACGGGGTCTAACGCGCAAATGGCGGCGGCGGGGGCGACGCTCATGGCGCATGAAAATGTCCGCACTCGCATGGGAATTACATTTGAAAATAAAGCCTTTGGCCGCACAATTAAAGCCGTAGATGAAAGCCTTTGGCCGACAGAAACTTATGATGGTATGACTACGATGTCATTTAATGGTCACACGATAAATCTGCATCATACACCAAACGCTCATACGGATGGCGATAGTATTATACATTTCGTTCAAGCCAATACGATTCACATGGGCGATGATTATTTCAATGGATTGTTTCCTTACGTTGATGTTGATGCAGGCGGGTCTCTGGTCGGCATGATTGCATCCCACAATAAAGCGCTATCGCTTGCCAATGATGAGACGTCAATCATACCGGGCCATGGTCCTATGGCGACCAAAGCTGATTTAACAGCGGCGCGTGATATGCTGCAGACTATTCATGACCGTGTTCAAGCAAGAATTGACGCCGGAGAAAGCCTCAACACAATATTAGAAGCGAATATTTTGCAAGATTACGCGCAATATGCTAGTTTCATAGATGAAAAGAACATGGTGCGAATAACGTATCGTTCAATTACAGGCGAATAACCTGAGGATTCAAGCGGTTAGGGTACACATCCCTCTACCAAACACCTCGGGGCGCGCATTGTGACCGTGAAATTCCTTCCCCAATTGGAATTTCGTAGTCGTAATGCACGGCGACCCTTCCTCCAAATAAGCTGGAGGGAGGGTTTGTCATTTCTGGAGACAATAATTTTTGTCGAGAAATTGACGCTGAAAACATGTCTAAAATAACAAGCTGATACCTAAAAGGGCTTCTATGGCGCGCTTTATTCGATTAGCCTGTCATGAACTCACAAGGGGGAATGCTATGTCTTTTGGCTCTCATGCCTATGTAGCTGATGTACGTAATGAAACCGTTTTTTTTAACGTAAATGGCGAACTGAAACGCCGAGCAGAGGCTGTTGTAAATGTCTTTGATTCGGGATTTATGCTGGGCGATGGTATTTGGGAAGGGCTTCGCGTTCATAACGGAAAAGTTGCGTTTTTAGACGCGCATATGACTCGTTTATGGGCAGGAGCTAAGGCGCTAGATATTGATATAGGTCTTACGAAAAAGGCGCTCACTGCGCGAATTTACGACACGCTTAAAGTCAATGATATGAAAGAGCACGTCCATATCCGTCTTATGGTGACGCGCGGTCTTCGCAGTACACCCTATCAGGACCCGCGCGTTGTTATCAGTCCAGCCACGATTGTGATTGCTCCAGAATTCAAAGAGCCTGATCCAAAAACGGCGGTCAATACATTGCGGCTTTATACGGTTGCTGTGCGAAGAGGTCGTGCTGACGTGCAAGACCCGGGGCTGAATTCCCATTCAAAGATCAACTGTATAACTGCCTGTATTCAATCAATTAAAGCGGGGGCGGATGAGGGCCTTATGCTCGACCCTCAAGGCTTCGTGGCGACTTGTAATTCAACGCATTTCTTTATCGTGCGCGGCGGCGAAGTTTGGACAAGCTCTGGAGATTATTGCCTTGATGGTATCACGCGAGGCAAAATCGTAGAGCTTTGCAAAGCTAATGATATTCCCGTTTTTGAGAAGAACTTCCGCCTGATGCAGTGCTATAGCGCAGATGAGGCTTTCACGACAGGCACGTTTGCCGGACTTGCGCCTGTCGGCGAAATAGATGGCCGCATAATTGGGGCAGGCACGCGCGGGCCGATGGTTGAGCGGCTGCAAGAGCTTTATAAAGCCTATATAGATGCGGATACGGCGGGCTAATGAGTCGTATTATTTGCATGTGGTCAGGGCCGCGTAATCTTTCAACCGCGATGATGCGCAGCTTCGGCTCGCGCGTCGACTGTGCCGTTTGGGATGAGCCGTTTTTTGCGCCGTTCCTTGCCGTTTCAGGCAAAGACCACCCCGGCCGTGAAGAGACACTAGCGGCGCATGAAACCGACCCTGAAAAAGTGGCCGCGCGCTGCGTTCAAAACGCGCCGGATGACTCAAGCCTATATTTTCAAAAACACATGCCTCATCATATGCTTGAAGGTTTTCCAAGGGACTGGATGGACGCCGCCAAGCACTTTTTTTTAATCCGCGAACCTGCCCGCGTCATCGCCTCATATGCCAAAGGGCGGGAGTTATTTGATCTGGAAGATTTAGGGTTTATATCCCAACGCCGGCTTTGGGAGCAATTGGGACGTCCCCCCGTAATCGATAGCGCGGATATTCTTAACCTTCCGGCGGGCATGCTGCAGCGCCTTTGCGCCTCTTTGGATATTCCATGGGACGAGAAGATGTTATCTTGGGAGGCGGGGACAAGACCTGAAGACGGAGCCTGGGCGCCTTATTGGTATCAGTCAGTTCAAAATTCAACAGGCTTTGCCTCACCGTCCAAGGGCCGTGTTATTGTTGATGACAAATACCAATCTCTCCTCACCGCCGTGCAAGCTGACTTTAATATTTTATATCAGAATCGCATAAAATTATAAGTTAAATCAAACCGCCCCGCTCTCCGGTCATTAGCTGTAAAGTTTTTGTGACTCGCTTATTAGATGAATAGAGTCGCAATTTCCGTTGAGGCTCTCATACTAAATCTTGTGAATGGAGATTAGTTATGAAAAAAACAACACTGCTAACAATTATGGCTCTAAGCCTCACATCTGGAATGGTATCAACGGCCTCTGCGAATGGGCTTGGCGTTCATACTAGTTTTCAGGAAGGCGTTAAAGTTTATCGTCCCGTGCATCCAAAGCCGGATTTCCAAGCTAAAGCTGCTTTTAAAGCTGTTCAGCTGCAAGAACGTCAGATTAAAAACGAAGCTAGACTTGGGCAAGCGCGCCTTAAAGCTGAAAGCCGTTTAAATAGAGACCGTTTGGCATTAGACAGACGGATTGCGTTCACGGAGAATGAAATTTTCACAGACCAACGGGGCCGCAATAACCGCAGATTTACGAACCGCGGGGTGAGCAATCGTTTCTTCGGTGTGAACGGTATTTCTCGCAATACGCGTGTGTCTAAAGGCTTTAACTAAGCCTTCAATAACGGGGCGTGGCCGCACGCCCCGCATTTAGGGTCTTTGGGAAGGGTGATTGTGCGGCTATCAGCTTTTAGTCCATCATAAAGCCAGAGACGTCCAAATAAAGGCTCACCCGCGCCTGTGATTATTTTTATGACCTCCAAGGCCATAACCGAACCGACAATTCCGGCTAGCGCGCCGACAACACCAACAGCGGCGCAGGTTTCAGCGTCAGGCGGAATGTCCGGCACGAGGCAGCGGTAACAGGGTCCAAAGGCGTCATTTTTAAACGCGCTGACTTGGCCATTAAACCGTCCTAGCGCGCCAGAGACGAGCGGGATATTCAGCGCCAAGCAAGCGTCATTAATCGCAAAGCGCGTTTCAAAACTATCCACCCCATCAATAATAATATCCTGACCTGTGAGCAGAGTTTTGGCAGTGTCTGCCGTCAGGCGCGTATTTACAGCTATGGACTCAATATCTGGATTTAACTCTTTCAGCCTATCGGACATGATTAAGGCTTTGCTCAGGCCGACATCGCTGTGCGCAAATTGCACTTGGCGCTGCAGGTTAGAGCTTTCCACGGTGTCATCATCAATAATCGTAATCTGCCCCACGCCTGCCGCCGCAAGGTAAAGCCCTACTGGCCCGCCAAGCCCGCCTGCGCCGACAATCGCCGCCTTAGCAGACAGCAGCGCCTGCTGCCCCGGCCCGCCAATTTCCTTAAGGACGAGGTGGCGCGCATAGCGCTCTATGGATTCGGGCGTCATTGTCTAAAGCGGTTTCGAGATATCAAATTCGATGCGAAAGAGGCGGCCCGGCTCACCTGCCGCGGCTTGCTTAGGCGTGGTAAGGCGCGACAGCTCATAAGCAAATGTCTCGCTCGGCTCTATCTCCATTGCCCATGTGTTGACCACAGAGGCAGATAAGCCTTCTTTCGTAAACAGCACGATTGAGAAATCATCAACGGGAAATTCTTGGCGTTTCGCGCTTCCATCTGTTCTCGTCGTGCCGCCATACCAGCTTACCGCGTCGGGCGTGCCGTCATTATGGCGGTGATCATGTTTAAGGGTTAGCGTGCGTTTTTGAGGAATGAGCACCCAAGTGCGAGAGGTGTTCTCGCCGACCGCCAGAGGCATTCTAATGTCCGCAACCGAGCAAACTATCGGGCCGATAATGATTTTTTTATTGCGCCAATCTTCATCTACGGCGTCTGTGCTAACTACCGCTCCCGCATAGCTTTGACCACAAAGCGGCATGATGTTTGTCACAAATTCGTTCTGTGCGGCAGGGCCAGAACAGGCGGTTAACGCAAGGACGAAGACAGGCAGCGTGTACAAAAGTTTCATAGCTATTAGATTAGCTGAAAAGCGCGGCAAGCGCGAGGGGGGATTTCGCGCTTGCCGCGCCGCTGCGCTTGTCAATATGACATGGCA
>CAZFWZ010000029.1:17664-25972 GCA_964522765.1 uncultured Caulobacterales bacterium
GGGCTTAGAGGCTAGGCTCTATTAAATGAGCTTTATTTTAAAACGTATTGCATATGGCGCGCCCAACTATCCGTCTTCCGAATGGACCCAGTCAAAGACATCGTCCACGCCAAGGTCCAGCGCGGCTTCGCGCCAGACTTCAGTCTCGGCAGATGCCGCGTCATCGGGGGCAGGGGCGCTCATATTGAGCGCGGTAAATCCAACGGCGCCGAGCACGGCGAAGGTGGCCGCGACCGCGCGCCAATTAAATTTAAACCCTAGGCTGGTGTCATTTGCAGGCGCCCCGTCCTGCGCAGGGAGGTTGGATATCACGCGGCGCGCAAGAAGATCGCTTGGCGGACTAATATGATGTTGACTAAGAGCGCCATCAAGGCGTTCGGTTTGCGCTAAATCCTCGCCGAGTTCAGCTTTATAAACCGCAAGCGCGATTTTGCCGGCTTCAGCTTCTGGCCAGCGTGTTGTGTCTGTGCCGTAGCAGTCAAGATAATAGCGTGTTGTTTTCAAATCTAACATTATGATACATCTCTTTTTTCTTTATAGTCTTGGGCATTCAGCAGGGCTTTTTTGAGGTTCTTACGGCCCCTAGACAGCAGCGATTCATAAGCTTTCACACTTACGTTTAAAATTGTGGCCGCCTCTTTTTGCGAAAGCTCGTCGAAATAACACAGCGTAATCGCCGCGCGCTGCGTGGCGGGTAATTGGGCCATCGCCATGCTCACAATCACGGCGTCATCATCGGCGGTAAGCTTGTCAACAACGCTTAATCGGCTGTCCGAAATGTCGGGCACATTATCAGAATAAATCGGGCCTTTGCGCTTTAATATATCAAGGCATTGATTGGTGGCCACGCGGCACATCCATGTCAGTAGCCGCGCTTTACCAGGCTCCCATTTCGGGGCGTGGGTCCATGTTTTTAAAAACACAGTTTGTGCTACGTCTTCTGCCATGACAGCATCCCCGAGTAATCTGGCGGCGAGGCCGTGAATGCTTTTTAGTCTGCGCGCCATAAGTTCAGACAAAGCCGTTTCATCCCCCGCCGCGAGGCGAGGGATAATATCCGCATCAGGATCAAGTGTATGTGGCTGAGAGCTCAAAAGGTTTAGCGTTGTCCGCGCTTGCCTTTACGGCCACGTTTCTTGCCTTCACCTTTTGTTAAAACGCCGTCAGCATTTGTATCAAGGCGTTCAAACATGGCGAGCGTGCTGGCTTCAAATTCGGCGCGTGTGACCACGCCGTCGCCATTAGCATCAGGGTTAGGTCCTCGCATGCCGCCGCGTTTTCCGCCTTTGGGACCTCTGCGGCCTTCACCTTTGGCCCGTGTTTCGCCATTAGCCTCACGTTCAGCCTTACGGGCCTCGCGCTTAGCTTTCATAGCGTCACGGTCAGCCTGATCGACTGTTCCGTCGCCATTCACGTCGCGGCGTGCCTGCATTTTTTCAGCTTTCGCTGCGCGTTTTGCGTCATATTCTGACTTGGACACAACGCCGTCGCCATTGGCATCAAGGCCGTCGAATTTCTTTGCGGCCATTTCGTCGCGTTTATTGGCGCGGGCCGCTTTCATTTCGTCTTTGGTCAAAACGCCGTCGGCATTTGTATCCGTATTGACGAAACGGGTCGTCGCAGCGGTCATAAATTCAGACTGCGTGACTTGGCCGTCTTGGTTCAGATCTGCTTTTGGCGCTGCATAAGCAATGCCCGCTGTGGCGAGGGCCGCTGTAAGTAGAATAGTTTTCTTAAACTGAGTCATGACATATCCTTTCGTAGTGTCGTTCATAGGACAAAACGAGGGGCCTGACGAATTCCTTCGCAAATTACGAAGATGTAATGCAGTGATACGCAACGTGGTCGCGCGAGCCGGCGAACTAAAAGCCTAAGCCACCTTTTTTGCTGAGATAACCTGTGTGATCTGCGACAAAAGACGCGAATTTACGTCTTCATCTTTAATATGGCCTGCATAAGGAGGCGGCGCTCCGAGGAATGAGCGCAATGTATCAGACAGCATAAGCGCTGTTTCTACCGCGTGCTGGGCAGGGCCTGTAGAGAGGATAAGCGGGTCAAATTTAGGGGCGCGGGCGCGTACGGCTTCCATCATCCAGTAAGCCCGCATGAATTTATCGCTCTCGGTGTCATATGCCAAGATTCCAACATCAGCGGCCGCGGCGAGGCGTATATGGGCTGGCGTACAGCCCGCTGGCATAGCGATAAAAACCCAATCATAAGAAAGAGAGAGAGCCGCCATAGAGCCAAGTACAGCGTCTATTGGCGCGTCTCCGCAGGCACAGGCCGTAAAATGTTCATTGCTAGTAACATATTTCACGTCGCGAATATCTGCGCCGCGGTAAATAACATCACCAAGTGTTTTATTATAGACAATACCCGCTTTTTTCATGAGTGCGCCGTCCTGAGTATCGAGCATCAACACGGTTTCACCGCGCGAGGCCGCGAGTTTTGAAAGCTCAAGCGCAAGTTTGGCTTGGGGTAAGTTTTCACTCGCTGCAAATATAGGCACTAATCGTCCCGCAGGTCTGTATATATCGTCTCGCATACGCACCATCATTCTCTTTATTGGGCTCACTCTTTGGCTCGCTCCATTACTGGTCTTATACAGAAAGGGTCTTAAAGCGCGTCTAAGAGACGTGCTTAACAGCGCTTAATCTGTGTGGAGATAGGGTTAAGCTATGCGGCGAGTTTAACGCGAGCTCAATAAAAAACCCTCGCCGAAGCGAGGGTTGTTTTGAAGTCTGTTAATCTGACTAGCGGTACTGCTGTACCCGTGTAGTGCGAAGACCGGCAATACCGTAGCTCTCGATAGAGCTCTGCCAAGACATGAATTCTTCAGCAGACAGCCCGTAACGCTCGCAAGCGCCTTCAAGTGTCAATAGTCCTCCCCGGACTGCGGCAACCACTTCAGCTTTGCGGCGGATAACCCAGCGCACAGTTGTTGGTTTTGGAAGATCAGCAAGTGTGAGCGGTGTTCCCTCGGGACCAATCACAACATTTTCTCTTTTTATTTTTCTCTCAGACATACTCGCCTCATCTGTCTTTTATATTTATGAAATTATGTATAGGTTTGAGTCCTTAAAAAGTGTTTAAGCGTGTCTAGAAAAAGTGTTAACTTTCAATAGTTTACGAAGGTTAACAGAATCGGGTTTAGCGTTAATAAAGGTTTACAGCTTTTCCAAAATCGTCGGTTTTATGGGGATTCGCGAGCCCGTGATTTCGGGTCTAAAGCGCTAGACTGTCTCGACTCGGCACAAAAGCAGGCCTAAGAGGGCCCGAAATAGACATTGAAAAAAAATAATTTAATCTCATTTTATTTTGGAAAAGACATTTAACCTCCGTTCAGAATGGATAATTTGCGTTAATGAGTGCAGCTACAACAGATATAAAAGTGAACTCGCTAGGCTTTAAAAAGGCTGAATCCGAGACGCGCGTCGTTGTCGCCATGAGCGGCGGGGTCGATAGTTCTGTTTGCGCGGCCATGCTGGCGCGTGAGGGCTATGATGTGGTCGGCGTGACTTTGCAGCTTTATGATCACGGCGAAGCGATCAAGAAAGCGAAAGCTTGCTGCGCGGGCCAAGATATCTATGACGCTAAGCGCGTGTCTGAAATGATGGGCTTCCCGCATTACGTATTGGACTATGAGTCTAATTTCAAAGAAAGCGTGATTGATGACTTTGCCGATACCTACCTTAAGGGCGCTACCCCTATTCCTTGTGTGCGCTGCAATCAGACTGTGAAATTTCGTGACCTTTTAAAGGTTGCGAAAGATCTTGGCGCGGACTGCATGGCGACGGGTCATTACATACAGCGCATAGAGGGTCCAAACGGCCCAGAGCTGCACCGCGGTTTTGACGGCGGTAAAGACCAAAGCTATTTCCTCTTTGCGACAACGCCCGAGCAGCTTGACTTTCTGCGCTTTCCGCTCGGCGCGATGAATAAGAGTGAGACGCGAAAACTTGCCGTAGAGCTTGGTCTTAACGTCGCCAGTAAACCTGATAGCCAAGACATCTGCTTCGTGCCGACAGGTAAATATACGGATGTGATAGAAAAGATACGGCCCAAAGCCGCACTTGCTGGCGATATGGTGAATATGGACGGAACTGTCCTTGGGCAGCACCGCGGGATTATGTATTACACCATTGGGCAGCGGCGCGGACTGGGTCTTAAAGATGGCTCTGGCCTAGACCCACTTTATGTTGTGCGTATAGACGCGCAGACCAACCAAGTTGTTGTCGGGCCGCGTGAGGCGCTGCTGCGCTCATATATATATCTGGACGAGATTAATTGGCTAGGAGAAGGCGGTTACGGCGCGCAGCTGGCCGGGCAGGCGGTCTATGTGAAACTGCGCAGCACAACGCCGCCAAAACCTGCGACCTTTGAAATGGCCGGTAATCATCTGGTCGTGAAACTCGATGAGGCGGATGAAGGTATCTCGCCGGGTCAAGCCTGCGTGTTCTACGCGCCTGAAGATAATTTTTCACGCACGCTTGGCGGCGGCTGGATTACGAAGGCGCAATAACGACGCCTGATACCCAAACAAGGGCAGGGTATCCGAGGAATAACCAAGCGGCCACCCAAAAATAATCTTTGGCGGAAAACTCTCCAAGGCGCGAATATAGTATAAGATGCAGTAAATTCATTTAGAGACTGTGCATCACAGATATTATAATCAGGTTACGCTTTGATGTTTCCGTCGTTGAAAATTGTAATAGCCTTTCCAAATTGTTACTATTGTATTCATCCTTCAAGCTGTAGACCTAAGCTCTAACTTAAATTGGAGAATTACTATGGCGATTATGAAATCAGTCCAAATCATGAGCGAAAGCCCTAAATCTTTTGAGCAAGCCATCAAAAACGGCGTGACGCGTATGAGCAAAACAGTCAAAAACATCAAATCGATTTATGTGAATGATCAGAGCGCGACTGTAGGCGCAGACGGTAACGTAGATATGTTTCGTGTAAATATGCAGGTTACGTTTCAAGTTAAAGATTAACTTACCGAATATAGGGCAAATGCCCTGTTGATATGCCTCGCTCATCCCTTACATTAGGGGTGAGTTTTTTTATGAGATAATTATGACTGCCCTGCCGCCGCCGCTTGATAACATCTATATTCTTGTCGCCGTTATTTTGGGCGTAATCCTATTGATTATCGCCATTAAGAAAAACCGCGACTCCGCCCGACGACTTGATGCGGCCCGCAAAGAAAAAGCGCGCGTCATCCGCGAAGCTAAAATGTCCAGAAAAAATGAAGAGAGATAATATGTCAGATCCAGTTGTAATTGTTGGCCTCGCGCGCACGCCAATGGGCGCTTTTCAAGGTGCATTTAGCACTGTCACGGCCTCCCAGCTCGGCGCGGCGGCCATTAAAGCGGCCGTCGAAGAGGCGGGCGTAGACGCAGATAAGGTCGAGCAAACGATTATGGGCTGCGTCCTGCCTGCGGGTCAGGGCCAAGCGCCGGCGCGCCAAGCGGCAATACATGCAGGGCTATCTAAGGGCTGCGAAGCGACCACGATTAATAAAATGTGCGGCAGCGGCATGCAGGCGGCCATTATGCTCCATGACGCGCTGAAAGCGGGCTCTGTTGATCTTGGCGTGGCGGGCGGTATGGAAAATATGACCATCGCGCCTTATCTCATGCCTAGCGCAAGGGGCGGCGCGCGCATGGGCGATAGCAAGATGATCGACTCAATGATGTATGACGGGCTGACCGATGCCTATGAAGGTAATGCGATGGGCGTCTTTGCTGATATGATTGCGGCGGAATATCAATTCACACGCGAAGCCCAAGATGCCTATGCGATTGAATCTGTTTCCCGCGCAAAGGCCGCGCAAGAGAGCGGAGCGTTTGACCGCGAGCTTACGCCTGTAACTGTCAAGGGCCGCAAAGGCGATACGGTCATCACTGAGGATGAAGGTCCGAAAAACGCGCGGCCTGAAAAAATTCCGTCCTTGCGTCCCGTTTTTACTAAGGACGGCACAGTCACAGCGGCGAACGCCAGTTCGATTAATGACGGCGCAGCGGCGATGGTTATGATGCGTAAATCGGACGCGAAAAAAGGGGGTCATAAAGTCCTTGCTGAAATCGTCTCTCACGCCGCACACGCTCACGAGCCCGCTTATTTCACTACCGCTCCCGTTCACGCGATGAACAAAGCTTTGGATAAGGCCGGCTGGAAAGCCGCAGATGTTGACCTTTGGGAAATTAATGAAGCCTTTGCCGTTGTCCCTATGATTGCCATGAGGGAGCTTGGCCTTGATCACGACAAGGTCAATGTCAACGGCGGAGCCTGCGTCCTCGGCCACCCCATCGGCGCGTCAGGCGCACGCATCATGGCCACATTGATTGCGGCTATGGAGGCGCAGGATGCCAAAACAGGCGTGGCAAGCCTCTGTATTGGCGGCGGCGAAGCGACGGCGGTGTGTTTGAAACGGACTTAGATCCGCCTAAAGACGCGGTACAGAATTGCTAATCAAATTTAGCGGGATAGAATTACTGTCTTTGCTTTGCCGTAGAACAATGCGTGACTGAACGTCAGAGATAAGGTCAATGCCAAGTAAGACTTCTCGCAGGAAGTCCTCATAGCTGTGCATGTCCTTAGTCACAATCCGTAGCATGAAATCCACCGCACCCGTGACAACCGCGCATTGCACGACTTCGGGCATATTGCGGACGGCTTTTTCAAACTTTTCCATATTCTCACGATTGGGCAGAGCCAGTTTAACGGCGACAAAGACTTCAAAATCTAGTCCAAGTTTTGAGCGGTCGAGTATGGTGACGCGCTGCTTAATAATGCCAAGCTCCTCCATGCGTTTAATGCGCCGCCAGCAGGGGGAGGACGAGAGTCCAACTTTGTCCGCAATGTCCGCGACTGACAGGGCGGCATTCCCTTGGAGGAGATGAAGGATTTTAGCATCGATTCCATCAATTTGCTCTGGCATAATATTCCCCTATATAGAGTTATTTTGATATAAATATGCTGTCAACCGTTCAAAATCAACAAGTAAAGTAATGTTAAACTTGAATTTTTTGCATAATAATATCATTGTTACTCAAATTGTTGTGAGAATTTATGCCTAAACATCAAAATACATCACGTCTGCATGTACCTGAGCCGCCTTTTCGGCCGGGCGATACGCCGGATTATTCTCATATTTCTGTGCCGGCTCATCATACGCCGCCGCGTCCAGATCCTATGTGTGATGATCACGAAACAGCGGGTCACGCGCTTGGCCTTATTCGCGTGCTAAGGTTTAACGGCGAAGCGGTGGGTGAGTGGATACCAAAGCTCTCGCCCGATCAGCTGCGTAAGGGGCTTCGCGATATGATGCTGACCCGCGCTATGGATGAGCGTATGTTCAATATGCAGCGCCAAGGCAAAATGAGCTTTTATATGAAATCGACGGGCGAGGAGGCGGTGTCTGTCGGGCACGCCATGGCGCTTCGGCCGGATGATATGACGTTTCCGACCTATCGGCAGCAAGGCATCCTTATTAACCGCGGCGCGTCAATTGCCGAAATGATGTGCCAATGCCTCTCTAATGGTGGGGACCGTCTGCAAGGCAAATCTATTCCAGTACTGTATTCATTCCGCGATTTTGGGTTTTTCTCAATTTCAGGAAATCTAGGTACGCAGCTTATTCAGGGCGTGGGCTGGGCCATGGCCAATGCTTATAAGAATGAAGACGGTGTGGCCAGCGTGTTTACAGGCGAGGGCGCAACGGCGGAAGGAGATTTTCATTACGCGCTTAATTTTGCCTCCACCTACCGTGCGCCGTGTATAATCAACGTCGTAAACAATCAATGGGCCATCAGTTCCTTTCAAGGTATCGCTATGGGTGAGGGCGAGAGCTTTGCGGCGCGCGGCACAGGTTATGGTCTTGCGACCTTGCGCGTGGATGGGAACGATCTGCTAGCTGTTTATGCCGCCACGGAATGGGCGGCAGAGCGCGCCCGAAAAGGCGGCGGCGCAACTGTAATTGAACATTTTACATACCGTAAATCCGGCCATTCAACATCTGATGACCCGACCAAATACCGCCCCGAGAATGAACCTGAAGTCTGGCCCTTTGGGGATCCTATCTTACGCCTGAAGCCTCATCTTATTCTTATCAAAGAATGGTCCGAGGAGCAGCATACGTTGAAAGTAAAAGAACTGTAACTAGAAATTCGCGGCCATTATAAAGAAGCTGAAAAAATGTGAAATTTATCTGGTGATATTCATGTCAACCTGAATACATTGTTTGAGCAGGTTTACGGCTTAATGTTCAATCACCCTAGACGTCAACTTACTAATTTACTGG
>CAZFWZ010000030.1:0-25955 GCA_964522765.1 uncultured Caulobacterales bacterium
TTGGCAGCAAAGTAAATCTGGAAATTGACCTCATCGCGCGCTATGTCGCCCGATACCTTGCGCATCAATTGGAAAGCTCAAAGAAATAGAGAAATGCTATGACAGACCTTAATACAGCGACATTTAACGAGGTTTATAATCTTGCGACACCTGAGGAGATTATCGAGGATGCCCGCAATGGCCGCATGTATATTCTCGTAGATGCTGAAGACCGCGAGAATGAGGGCGATCTCATTATTCCTGCGCAGTTCGCGACGCCTGATGCGATTAATTTCATGGCAACACATGGGCGCGGCCTAATTTGTCTTGCTCTGGAACAGCAAAAAGCAGAGAGCCTTGGCTTATCCAATATGTCGGCCGATAATCGCTCGCGTTTTGAGACGGCTTTTACAGCCTCTATCGAAGCGCGTGAGGGTGTGACCACGGGTATTAGCGCAGGCGACCGCAGCCACACCATTCAAACCGCGATTGACCCAGAGAGCCGCGAGGACGACATCGTCTCTCCGGGACATATGTTCCCGATTATTGCTAAAGACGGCGGCGTTTTGGTGCGCACAGGTCATACGGAAGCCTCTGTTGATATTTCGCGCCTTGCGGGATTGAACCCCGCCGCCGTGATTTGCGAGATTATGAATGATGATGGTACGATGGCGCGCCTACCTGATCTGGTAAAGTATGCGCAGTTCCACGGCTTGAAAATCGGCACGATTGAAAGTCTTGTCGCCTACCGCATGAAGCGAGATCATTTTGTTCGTCACATCGCGACATCCGATTTTACCTCGCAAAACGGCGATGATTTTAAAATCCACGTCTACCGTAACTTTCTTGACGGCAAGGAACATGTCGCTCTGTCCAAAGGTACGCCTGATCCGAAAAAGCCCAGCCTCGTACGCGTGCACAAAATCGATTTTGCGGGTGATATTCTTTATGAGGAAAGTCCACGTTCAGGCTTGATTTGGGACGCAATGAAACAGCTTGCTGACCATGACGGCCATTCTGTACTTGTTTTGATACGCGAAGGCTCAATTGATACATTGCTAGAGCGCCTTGGCGCTCACAAAGGCACTGTTATTGACCGCAAAGAGCAAAACGTGCGTGAGTATGGCGTTGGGGCTCAAATGCTTGCCCATCAAGGCGTTGGCGAAATGACACTGATTACCAATACTATGCCCAAACTCATTGGCCTAGAAAGCTATGGTCTGTCACTTGCAGGCATAACGCCGCTTATTAGCGGAAAGAAATAATATGACCAAAGTTCTGATTGTCGAAGCCCGCTATTATGAAGGCATCTCTGATAGCTTGCTTGAGGGGGCGTTAGCTAAGCTCAACGAGGCGAATGTCGAGATTGGCCAAGTGACCGTGCCGGGCGCGCTCGAAATTCCTCATGTCATTAGCTATGCGGAGGCGGCCGGATCAGGCTATGATGGTTATGTAGCTCTGGGCTGCGTTATTCGCGGCGAGACAACCCATTATGATTATGTTTGTGAAGAAAGCGCGCGAGCGTTAATGGATTTGGCTGTCGATAATCAACTCGCCATTGGTAATGGTATCATTACTGTTGAAAATGAAAAGCAGGCGTGGGCACGCGCTAAAATGAGTGAGAAAGATAAAGGCGGATTTGCGGCTAATGCTGTCCTCGAAATGATTGCTATTCGCGCAGAGCTGCGAGCTGACGCGTGAGCTATACACCTGAAATAGGTGACAAAGCCGAGGTAATGCAGGGACCGCTGCCTGTGCGCCGCCGTGCGGCGCGTCTTGCGTCCGTTCAGGCGCTTTATCAGATGGATCTGTCTGGTGAGGGTGATAAACCCGTTATTCGTCAGTTCCGTGATCATCATTTCGGCCATTTGGGCGAGGCAGGTAAAATTGAAGCCGATGAAGAGTTCTTTACTGATATCGTTGAAGGTGTCGTCGCTAATCAAACAGAGATTGACTCCGCCATATCGGGACACCTATCCGAGAAATGGTCACTTAAACGTCTGGACTCTACGCTCCGCGCGATTATGCGGGCCGGCAGCTATGAAATCATTCGCCGCCCTGATGTGCCAGCGCTCGTGATTATTGACGAATATGTCACCATCGCCTCTGACTTCTTTGAAGGCGGCAAGGAGCCGGGCTTTGTCAACGGAGCGCTAGAAAAACTCGCTAAACATGTGCGCAAAGCTGAGTTTGGTTTGATATAACTCCCGTTTGGCGATAGCCTTACTCAATGACAGAATTTGACTTCATACGAGATCATCTCGCGCCGCTCGCGGGTCCAGAAGGTTTGGACCTTAAGGATGATGCGGCGCTAATGATGCCGCCGTTTGGTCACGACCTTGTGTTTACCAAAGATACGCTTGTCGAGGGTGTGCATTTTCCACTGGGCATGTATGGGGCGGATGTTGCGGAGCGATTACTGCGGACTAATTTATCTGATCTCGCGGCAAAGGGGGCTGTGCCGATAGGGTATTTGCTCTCGCTTGCTATCCCGCCACTGATGGACGGGGCGATGATGGCGGCCTTTGCTAAAGGGCTTAGGGCTGTTCAAGACAGCTTTCCTCCGCTCAAGCTTTACGGTGGTGATACGGTAAAAATTGCTGGACCTATGGTGGTGACGGCAACGCTGATTGGCAAGGTTACAACAGGCCAAATGATAAAGCGAAGCGGCGCGGCTGCGGGTGAAGATATCTGGGTGAGCGGTCATATTGGTGAAGGCTTTATGGGGCTAAAACATGTGCTCTCTCAGCGCATTGATCCGCCGCCAACGGGTGAAGCCATCTGGCGATGGGAAGAGGCGTATTTGCGTCCTGAGCCGCGATTGAAACTTGGGGGGTTATTGCGCAAAGTTGCGACAGCGGCGGCGGATGTGTCTGACGGTTTAGTCGCGGATGCGGCCCATATAGGAGAAGCTAGCGGCGTGTTGATGACGCTTAAACTACCCACCATTCCGTTCACGACGGGGACTTTCGTGTGGGCAAATGGACAGGCGGATCGCGTGAAAGCTAAGATGGCTCTCATTACTGCGGGGGATGATTACGAAATTGTGTTTACCGCTTTACCTAAACATCGTGCATTAGTTGAGCACGGCGGATCTGAGCTTGGCGTGCCGCTCACGCGTATTGGATATACGAGCGTGGGTAAGGGCGCGCAGGTTTTGGATTATGCAGATGAAGTTATTTCAATAAATACAATGGGATATGTTCATTTTTAAAGGTAAGGCTATGAGGTTAAAAACACTATTAATTGCAAGTTCTCTGGCGTTAATCTCCTGTTCCACTGTCACACCTGTTCCGAAAACAAGTGCCGCTACAGCCTTTACATCTGGTAATTATACGCTCGACAAAACCCATGCAGCCTTGCTCGTGCGCATCAGTCATTTCGGAGTATCTGAATATGTCGGGCGGTTTAATGATATTGATGCGGTCCTTGATTTTGACGAGGATAACCCAACCGCTGCTAAGATGCGTATGGTGGTGAAAACAGCCAGCTTAGATGTCAATAATGAGAAGTTCGAAAAAACACTCACAGGTGATGAGTGGCTTAATAGCGCGGCCTTTCCAGAAGCCAGTTTCGTGCTCGATAACGTCACGATTACGGGCGGTAATAATGGCAAAGCTAGCGGACAATTAACGCTGCGCGGCGTCACTCAACCCGTTGAATTTCAGGTTGAGTTTTTGGCAGGTCTCACCAACCCGCTCACGCGTAAATACACTGTCGGTTTTGAAGCGCATGGTGAGATACGGCGCAGTGATTATGGCATTGATAAATACCTCTCTATTGCGGGAGATAAGTTCGATTTCGATACGGTGAAGTTAGATTTTATTGGCGAGTTTCAGCGCGGCAACAAACCTTAGTTATAAAACCTATGCGTCTCGCTGAGAGGCGCGCGGTCGGCGCGTAGATTATTTACATTCGCGCTTTCGTCGCCATAGCCAATCGCCATCCCGACCATGACTTCTTGGTCTTCGGGAATGTCGAGGAATTTATCGCACACGCTATGCCAATTACGCCACCAACCTTGCGGAGCTGTGTGCAGACCATATTCGCGCGCGAGCAACATCAAGCTTTGCAGATAAATCCCAATATCCATATGTTGCGGGGCTTCGAGCTTTTTATGGCCCGTAACGATGATGCCGACAGGAGCGCGGAAGAATTTCATATTCTCCATAAACTGCGCCATGCGGCCAAATTTATCATCTTTACCAATCTCCAGTAGCTCATACATATCTTCGCCGAGCTTATAGCGGCGAGAGCGCATAGGGTCCCATAGTTTCGGAGGGTAGGCGGCATGTGTCGGCTCGTCTTGATTGCCTTCCGTCGCGTACTTCACGCCGTGAGCGACGAAGTCTTCTAGCGTTTTACCCGTGATGACATGGACTTCCCAAGGCTGCAGATTGCCGCCAGATGGCGTGCGGCGGGCTTTTTCTAAAATTTCCATGAGTATGTCCTGCGGCACAGGCGTGTCTCTGAACATACGCACGGTAATGCGTGTGTTGAGCGCGTCTGAAACACTTGGGGATTTATCCTTTGATAGTGCCATTATTTTTATCCTTCTTGCCGACCACACGAATGAGGCCTTCTTGTGCGGTTGAGGCAATGAGCTTGCCTTCGCGTGTGTAAAAACTGCCGCGGTTGAAATCGCGTGCCCGCGCCGAACGGGGACTGTCCATGTAGTAATAGAGCCATTGATCAACGCGAATATCGCTATGAAACCACATGGCGTGATCTAGGCTCGCGCCAATGATTTTGTGACTAATAAAGCTGACTGGGTGAGGGCGTAGCCCTGTGCTCATCAGGGCTTTATCGGAGATAAAAGTCAGCAGCGTGCGGTGCGTGACAGGATCATCGCCAATCTGGCCGTTAAATTTAAACCAAAACCCATGATGGGGCTCCTCCACTTTAGGCTCAAGCGTGGTGATGCGGTGGGTACTGCGCATGTCAACAACATCGGTATTAAACAAAAGCATCATCGCGCGGTATTTGTCTTCCGATAGGCCAGACCCGTCTTGGCCGAGGTTTTTCGCCCATTCGACATCAGGCTCTAAATCTTCGGGCATGGCGACATCTATCGGCAAGTCCATTTGATGCGAGAGGCCGTCTTCGGTGATTTGGAAAGAGATGGAGCAGTTGAAAATCGCTTTGCCATCTTGTTTGGCGACGACGCGGCGCGTTGTAAAGCTGCGGCCATCGCGGATGGGGTCAACTTCATAGATGATGGGCCGTTGATTGTCGCCGGGACGCAGGAAATAAGAATGCAGAGAATGTGGGCGGCGCTCAGGGGCCACTGTGCGATATCCAGCATTAAGCGCTTGGGCCGCGACTTGCCCGCCAAAGACGCGCGGCAAGCCTAGCGTGAGCGAGTTACCGCGAAACAAATTCGTGTCGAGCTGCTCAACATGTAGGCAGTCAGTTAAATCTGATATTGAAAAGGCGAAATCATCCATAAGGCGTTATCGCCACAGGTGCGGCTAATGCCAACCCCTCTTTTGTGTATTTCATCCCTGTAAATGCAGTTTTTACTCCGGGGTGTCGAAATTAGCGAAAACTACCCTCTAATAATTCCACATAGTTCCGTCATCTAACCTTACGACGGGGTGATAGCGGCGGTCGAAGGAATATTTACTCGCCTCTTTTTCATCAAAATCTATACCGAGGCCCGGCGCGTCACTAACATAAAACATGCCATTTTTCATATAATGGTCGGATGGAAATAAGGCGTCACATTCAGCTGTGCCTAAAACAAGGTATTCTTGGATGCCAAAATTGGGGGCCCATGCATTCAAATGCGCCTGAGCCGCCATGGAAATAGGCGAATGGCTTGGCGCGCCGTGAAACCCTGTCCTTATATTATGTAGTCCCGCGAGTTCTACGATCCTTTTAACGTGCGTAATGCCGCCCGCATAAGTCACAGCAACGCGAATGAAATCTATCAACTCTTCCTCAATCATGGATTTGCAATCCCATATGGAATTAAAGACCTCTCCAATCGCAATTGGCGCGGTTGTATGGTGACGAATAAGTTTTAGCGCAGCTTGATCATCTGCGGGCGTTGGATCTTCCACCCAAAAGAGATTGTATTTTTCAATCTCCTTACAGAAGGCGGCTGCTTCTCTTGGACGTAGACGATGATGGACATCATGTAGAACTTTCAAATCTGGTCCAAACCGCTCGCGGATTTTTTCAAATACTGTCGGCATGTATTTCAGATATTTTTCTGAGTCCCATATTTCTTCATCCGGCAGCTTTCCATATTCCGTGATAAATTGTTTGGAGGTTGAGGCCTTATCAGGAATTGCATATCCGCCTTCGGGCATATCAGGGATGCCGCATTGTATGCGTACGGCTTTATAGCCTTCAGATTGATAATGGGCTATAGACTCGAGCAAGTCGTCTAAATCAGACCCCGTGGCATGTGCATATACTAATACGCCGTCGCGGCTTTTACCCCCAAATAATTGATAGAGCGGAAGACCTGCAATTTTACCTTTGATATCCCACAGCGCCATATCGATGGCTCCAATTGCGGCCATGGCAACAGGCCCGCGCCGAAAATAAGCGCCTCGGTAAAAATACTGCCAAATGTCTTCGCTGTTGCGCGGGTCTTTACCGATAAGGCAGGGAATCAAATACTCTTTTAAATATGCGGCTGGCAGCGTTTCGCGGGTATTGAGTGTGGCATCCCCAAGGCCATATATTCCTTGATCTGTCATGATTTTAAGCGTGACGTAATTCTTGCCAGGTCCACCGATAAAAACTTCAGCGCTTGTAATTTTCATATCATTGTTCCAGTCTCACCAAAGTATTATACCAATAAGCCATACCAATACAAATGGGCAATAAACTTTGGGGAATGTTAAATGACGACAGCACCAAGAGTGTTAATTCACGGGACGGGTTTTGCGGGGCAAGGGCATGCAGAGGCATTTCGCTACGCTGGGGCCGAGATCGTAGGTATTGTCGGGCGCACAGAAAGCGTCACCCTTAAAGTCGCCGAGGATATGAATATTCCTTACTCTGGTATGGATTGGGATCAGGCACTTAAAGATTGCAAGCCCGACATAGTCTCTATCGCGACTCCTGGCGGAGCGCATTACGAGGCTATCAAATCTGCCATAGCTCATGGCTGTCATATTTTTTGTGATAAGCCGATGACTATAGACGGCGAAACGGCGAGGGAGCTTTATCACTTGGCTGAGGCTAAGGGTGTGAAAACGGCCTATGCCGCAAGCTTCAGATATATGCCGCATGTACTGCACGCCAAACGTCTTGTGGCTCAGGGCGCGATTGGGGAGCCGCAAGAAGTTGAATGCATTTCGCATTTTAATTTAGAGAAAGAAATTCCGTTTGGGTGGTCACACCGCAAGGAGCAGGGCGGGGGACGGCTGAATAATAATTTTACACACAAGCTTTCAATTGTGACCTCGGTTATAGGCGAGCACATACTCGCAATCAGCGGTGAGGTGCGAGATGATTTGCGCAAAGCGCCCATTGTTAAAGGCGTGCATAATTTCAAAACACGGCGTGAGCACATTCCTAAGGATTTGGATGATCCAAGTTTGGAATGGGGCGAGTCAAACGTCGAATGGAGCTATTGCGTTCTCGCTAAGCTGCAGAGTGAATTTGCAGAGCGCCCTGTATCCGTTCTCTTTAAACACGGAGGCTTGCATCCGAGATTTAAAGACGACCATATCGTGTTTTATGGCAGTAAAGGCGCCATATACATAAAAGGTCATTACGGCAGTGGGCCGCTATCTCATTACGGCGCCGATAAGCAGTGGCGTGATTTGTCTCTACCGGCGGACATTTCTGCTGACATTCCTGATGTGGACGGGGATACGGAGCGTAATTGGCGCTACTTAATTCGTGAATTCGTAAAAGATGTCCGCGGAGAAACAGTTCCGCATTATCAGACTTTCAAAGAGGGCAGCCTCTATCAAAGCCTGATTGATATTATCCGCAAAAATGATCGATGGGTTGATGTAACAGCTCTTCGAAATTCTGACGCCTGATGAATTATGATTACCTAGTCATTGCGGCTTATTTTGTCTTGATAATGGGTATTGGCCTGACCTTTAAAAACATGGCGGCTAAATCAACGAGTGATTACTTCCGCGGCGGCGGTAGAATGCTCTGGTGGATGGTCGGTTCGACGGCCTTCATGATGCAGTTTTCAGCTTGGACCTTTACAGGGGCTGCTGGCAAAGCCTTTACAGATGGCTTCGCTGTTAGCCTCGTGTTTTTTGCCAATGCCTTTTCTTACTTTTGCGGATGGGCTTACTTCGCCCACCGCTTTCGCCAAATGCGCGTCGACACGCCGACAGAGGCTATCGGACGGCGTTTCGGCGGCGGCAATGAGCTGTTTTTCTCATGCGCGTTGATTGTCTTTACCATTCTCAACGCGGGCATATGGCTCAATGCACTCGGCGTGTTCTCTAGTGCTGTTTTTCAGGCCGATATTAATCTGACCATAGTATTTATTGGCATGGTGGTTGTGTTTATCTCGGTACTGGCAGGTGCGTGGGGCGTTGTAGCATCCGATTTTGTGCAAACCTTGACCGTCGCCGTTGTGTCGATTGCTTGCGCCATTGTGGCATTGGTCAAAGTCGGCGGACCTGTAAATCTTGTTCAAGATTTCCCAGTCGATTTTGTTATGGGGCCGAATATGAATTACGGGCTATTGCTGGTCGGGACATTCGTGTTTTTTCTGTGCAAGCAGATTATCACGATTATGAATATGCATGACTCCTTTCGGTTTTTAACCGCAAAGGATTCGGTTAATGCGCGAAAGGCCGCTTTGCTGGCGATGGTTTTAATGGCCTTTGGCAGTATTATCTGGTTTATCCCGCCTTGGGCTTCGGCTATTTTATATCCAGACGCCGCGGCGGCTTATCCGGAATTAGGGAATAAGGCCGCTGATGCAGTTTATCTTGTCTTCGCGCGCAACGCCATGCCGGCCGGGACCGTTGGGCTTCTTTTGGCAGGTTTATTCGCAGCGACCATGTCGTCAATGGACTCAGCGCTGAATAAAAATTCAGGTATTTTCGTGCGCAGCATTTATCAACCCTACCTAAGCAAACGAAATAAGACAGTGAGTGATGCCTCGCTTGTGACTATGAGTAAAATTCTTAGCCTTGTTAGCGGTATTTTAGTTATCGTTTTGGCGCTTTATTTCAAATCCCTCAAAGAGCTTAGCCTCTTTGATTTGATGATGTCGCTTTCGGCGATGATTCAAGTGCCTATTCTTATTCCGCTCCTGCTGGGTTTACTGATCAAAAAAACGCCAAGCTGGTCGCCGTGGATGACAGTTTTGCTGGGCCTTTTTGTGTCGTGGTTCATGCTGAATATTTTCACGCCGCAGGTTTTCGCAAATTTGATTGGTATTGACCCGTTCACCAAGCGCGAAGCCACGGATATGAACCTCATTCTGACGATTGGCGGGCAAGTCTTTATCACGGGGGGCTTCTTCTGCTTGACCTCGCTATTTTACAAAGAGACCTTCGATAAAAATGCTCCGCGAACTCAAAGTTTCTTTGAAGACCTTGAAACGCCCGTGATTGCGGATTTTGAGCAAGATGCATATGACAGACAGCAAAGACAAAAACTTGGCGCGACGGTCATGTGTATGGGGTCAGGACTAATTCTTATGGTTTTAATTCCTAATCCGATGTGGGGGCGAATAACCTTTATTATCTGCGGATTTATTTTACTCTCTATCGGCGCGCTGCTGCGCCGCAGCGCCACATTAAAACCGAGTGCAGCACAATAGGACGCCAAGGAAATGCCTTTGAAAATCTCTCACATTGTTTTGATAGCCGCCATTGCTCTTACAGGGTGCACAAAGGCTTCCAATCAAAGCGTCCCTGAAAAGACTGTGCAGCTAAGCCACGGTGTTGATGCGTCCGCGGGTGGCGGTAGCGCTTATATCGTGACGACTTACAACGCGACGTTCTATCTCGAAAAATCGGGAGGCGGCCTTTCCTCTATGCTTGATAAGGACGGCGTCGATTGGCTAGGCTTTCACAACTCCCCGGGCAGCGCCCATAAAGGCGAGTACCGTGGTTTTCCCAATGCTATTCACCGTCAGGATGGCAATTATTTTCACGCCATGAATGCAGGGACTGATCCGTCCACGTCTACCGTTGAAATTGAAACTGAAAACCATGTCCGCATCATATTCACATCAGAAAATGAGACGTGGAAAGGGCAATGGGATTTTTACCCAGACCGCCTCGACTTCACTATGAGCCAAGTAAGTGAGGGCTATAAATACTGGGTGCAATATGAAGGCGTGCCTGGCGGCGAAATGGACCGAAGCGACTTTCGGTACTCGTCAGCAGATGCGGAGCGCCATCTGATTGACGAGGAATTTATAGGCGATTTGCCTTCGCCTGAGTGGATGGCGTTTGGGGATGAGCGCTCGCCGCGAATGATATATATGTTGCAACACGAGGATGACGATTTTCCCAATGATTATGTAAGCCGCCCTGATATGACCGTTTTAGGGTTTGGCCGCAGAAATAAAGATAAGTTCCTCACGACCCCTAAAACCTTTTCAATCGGATTCGTTGAATCGACTAACTATTCTGTTGTCTCACAAGAAATAGACGCAGTTGCAAGATAGCCACACACGCTAGAAAGCATCACGCATTCCCGCCGTTAATACTAACTCCTCTTTTACGAATTTTGTCCCAGACGGGCCTCGATATGAGTACGAAATATAAGGAAAAGCCAAGGTGGGCTAGCCGTGAATGTGGTTGAGTGTTAGCGGGCTGTGTCTGCGAGAGCTGACCTCCGTATTTTTCTATGCATGAAGTAGGCGAAGTGATTTTATTGATATTGACCATAGGAAAACGCTGAAAAGGTTTGTTGATTGAGCTAGAATAAAAACATCATTTCCTATGAGATTATCGTGCGCCGCATGGTATTGTGAGGTGCAACAGGCCTAAAATGAAAAGTCGGGCTAGTGATTGATAGGGTTCAGTGTTACGTAGAACTATGGATAAACTCATTGATACATTTGGACGGCAGATAACTTATTTGCGGTTGTCCGTCACGGATCGGTGCGACCTACGCTGTACCTATTGTATGGCCGAGAAGATGACCTTTTTGCCGCGAAAAGACTTGCTTACCCTCGAAGAGTTAGACCAACTCGCGAGCCAATTCGTCGCGCGCGGCGTACGTAAAATCCGGATTACAGGCGGGGAGCCCTTGGTGCGCCGCGACATTATGCTGCTTATTGAGCGGCTAAGCCGCCATAAAGATAGCGGCGCGCTGGACGAGATTACAGTTACAACCAATGGTACGCAGCTAACGAAATATGCGAAGGATTTAAAACGTTTTGGCGTTGAACGGATAAATGTCTCGCTCGATACGCTCGGCCGTGAGTTGTTTAAAACGCTGACGCGCCGTGACGCCATCGATAGCGTTATGGACGGCTTGGACGCGGCGCAGAGCGCCGGCCTGCGCGTGAAAATCAATACGGTGGCGCTTCAAAGCAATGCCGATGAAATAGCTAATATGATGGTATGGGCGCATGGGCGCGGAATGGATATGACCCTCATTGAAGTTATGCCGCTCGGCGAAATTGACGGCGACCGCGTTGATCAATATATCCCACTCTCCGAGGTGAGGGACACACTCGAGCGCAAGTTCACTTTGGCCGATACGGCGATAAAAACAGGCGGCCCCGCGCGCTATGTAAAGGTGCTCGAGACAGGCGGTACGCTAGGCTTCATCACCCCACTCACGAATAATTTCTGCGCAGGGTGCAACCGCGTCAGAGTCACCTGCACAGGCCAAATCTACGCCTGCCTCGGCGATGCAGGCATGCTAGATTTAAGAGACGCTCTGCGCGGAGAAACTCCAGAAGCGGAGTTAAATAAACTCCTTGATCACACCATGCACACGAAACCAGAGAAGCATAGTTTTGATATTTCAAAGCGTGGCGCAAGTCCTAGTGTAGCAAGGCATATGAGTGTTACTGGGGGCTAGTTAGTTTTCGTTTTACCTTCGGCAATACGAAAACGCAGTCAGCATTGCCGTGGGGCCTTAAGGCGCATATATGGTGTAAATGACATCGGCGGATAAGTTGCCTGTTCCCATTGATAAGTCGTAATTATTGCCATTTATGCTTGCGCCGAGAAGCCGGTAGACCGACGCAAATCCCGCAGCTTGGGATGCGATTGTCCCGTTGGCGCGCGCCGTTTTACGCCCGCCGTCAAAAACTTTGGTTGGGCCGCCTGCCATGTCGCCTAATGTGTGGGCATTGCTATTGCCTAGGACGATGCCTGCGCCGCCAAGAGAGGGATCTTGAGCATTTTGTCCTATAGACGTGGAGGCCGGTGCTCGCACAACCAATCTATAACCGATGTTAGAAAAATCGAGTCCTGTGAAATCGCCTGTAGCAATCAAATTGTTTGTTTGGGCAAAAATATCAAAGGGAGCATTGCTGGTGACAAAAAACCACGCAAAGCGGACTTGGTTACCGAGTAAATCAATATTCGTGTCATCATCTAGTCCAAAGGCGGAGTAACTATCGTTTTCGTCAAGGACTTGAAACGATGGATTTGAGGTATAGGTGCCGCCGAAGGTCTGTCCGGTAATTTGAAATGGCCAGCCAGCGTCTTCGCCGTGGATAGGGTCAAAGGGAAAATTTACGGTAAAAACGTCGCCAGCAATAATATCATTTCCCTGCGCGCCGCTAGCAACGTCATCAAGGAGGTAGAAGTCCGAGACAACGGGAGCTTCAAAGTCATTTTCGAAAAAATCGCTCCCACCAAATATAATAACCACAGGTCCAGCCCTGAAATAGGGACGATCAGTCGCCGCCGCATAAGCAGGTGAACTCAAAAATAAACTAGATGTTGAGACGGCTAAAACCACGTATAGGAACAGACAGAGGCCAATATGCTGCCATGCATTATTCACTCGGCCGAAGCCAAAGTTATACCAACTTTGTGTTCGCATTTATATCATCCCAATTACACCATTTGAACATAGAGATGGTTAATAAAGGTTTGCGAATAGCTGTGAAATTACCGCGCTAACTCTTTCATAGCGTTTTCAAGCCCGCTCAGCGTCATCGGGAACATGCGCTCTTCGCCGATAATTTCTTGGATAATTTTTGTACTTTGGGAATAGGCCCAGTATTTTTCTTCAGTAGGATTAACCCAGATGAGGTGAGGATAAACATCAATGAGGCGCTTAAGCCAGATATGGCCGGCTTCTTCGTTCCAGTGCTCAACTGAGCCGCCGCGCATGGTGACTTCATAAGGGCTCATGGCGGCGTCGCCGACGATGACGACGCGGTAATCGGACGGAAATTTATGCAGTACATCCCATGTCGGCGTGACTTCGCGCATGCGGCGGAAATTATCTTTCCAAAGGTGCTCATAGATGCAGTTGTGAAAGTAAAAATATTCAAGCCGTTTAAACTCGGACCTCGCGGCCGAGAACAGGTCTTCTGCTTGTTTCACATGGGCATCCATAGAACCGCCAATATCAAACAGCGCGAGCACTTTGACGGCGTTGCGGCGTTCGGGCCGCATTTGAATGTCAAGCCAGCCTTGCTTGGCGGTGCCTCGGATAGTGCCGTCTAAATCTAGTTCTTCGGCGGCGCCTTCGCGGGCAAATTTACGCAGGCGGCGCAGGGCGATTTTTATATTGCGCGTGCCAATCTCGCGGTCCCCGTCAAGATTTTTAAACTGGCGCTTATCCCAGACTTTAACAGCCTTGCCATGTTTGCCCGGTCCGCCGATGCGCACACCCTCGGGGTTATAGCCGCCGTGGCCAAAAGGGGATGTGCCGCCTGTGCCGATGTTTTTACTGCCACCCTCATGGCGCTTGTCTTGATTTTCAAGGCGCTCTTTGAGGGCTTCCATGATTTTATCAAAATCGCCTAGACCTTCAATTTCTGCCATTTCTTCGGGCGTTAGATATTTTTCCGCCATAGCGCGTAGCCAATCGGCTGGGATTTCATGCTCGTCTTGGCCAAAAATGTCGGAGAGATAATCCATACCACGAAAGACATGAGAGAAGACCTGATCAAATTTATCCAAATCACGCTCATCCTTGATAAGCGCTGTACGCGAGAGATAATAAAACCCATCGACACTATCGGATGCCACATCCTTATCCAGCCCCTCAAGTAAGGTCAGATACTCGCGAATGGTCACGGGGATTTTTGCAGCGCGCAAATCAGTGAAAAAGGTTTGAAACATGAGCTAAACATCCAAGATGATAAGGCCTTGCTATATCAAAGCTTGCGCCGCTCGGCTAGAGAAATGCCGTGAATAGCATCAAAGCAGATATGAGTAACTCAAAGTGTATCTGACGGGCTTATATCGATAATCCTATTAGGCTTCAGGGTTTGCATTCGCCTTCATAAGCTGCGCTGACGCCTTTCGAGTTAGCGGCGCATTCATTTGGATAGATCTTTCCATCACAGCCACAAACGGGGTTATAGTCCATAGTGCACATTTTCGGTGTTTCGCGGCATACACCTGGCGCATCGGCAGCGCCGCAGACGTCTTTTATGTCTCGGTGACAATATTCGTTTTCGCCCGCGCAGTCTTGTGTCGCGTCCGCTCTCATCCCTCCGCAAATAACGCCGCTTACAGGAGACGTGACAGGCGTTTTACTTGGCGCTTTGACATCAGCAGTTTTTGTAACTGTTGGGGTGCAGGCCGTTAAAACTAATGATAAGATAATAAGAGCGGCAGATTTCATCCAGTCCGTACATCCGTTTCCAGCTTGGCTGCTACAGTCGGGTCCATGCGAAGTGCCATGGCGAGCTGGTCAAGGTATTCGCGCTCTTTGACATTCAGCCCATTTGCAATGCGGCAAGACACAGCATAAATTTCCGCCGCTTCTTGGTCATTTTTTGCTAACGCGGCGATAGCTTTTGGGTCTGGCTCTGCCGCGAGTGTAGCTTCTAATCCTTTGACGGCGGCTGGGCTATGAGCTTTGATCATCTCCATTTCGTCCTCGTTTAATTTTCCGTCTGCTTTGGCTGCGGCAATCATTGCTTTAAGGAGTGTATCCGCGCGTTCATTCCCTGCTGCGCCCGTCAGAAGCCCAACCGCTTCGTCAACGCTTTGCGGCATACGCCCCGACTGGTGGGCTTTATAGGCGATAACGCCTAGACCTGCGAGACCGCCAAGTGTAGCTACTTTACGAGCAGAGCGAGAACTTAAGAGAAGCGCTAAGGCTCCCGCTGCGCCCGCGCCTTTTCGCAGTGCATCGCGCGAGGCTGCTGTATCTTCGATACCAAGCTTGTCAATGAGTGCATCTTCGCCTTTCAGCGCAATCTTTTGGGCTTTGCCTGTTAGTTCTTTGGACTGGTTTTTACCATCTTTGGCGAGTTTTTTGCCTGCGCCTAAAATCTGTTCGAGAAGCTGTTGAGCGTTAAATTGAGAGAGTTGAGTGTTGGCCATGACGTGTCCTTATAGCTATTGCGCTTGCACTGCATCTTAGAGGGTGGAATAGAAAAGGCAAAAATAATTAGCAGGAGTTGGGATATGAGAACATCACTTAAGCTTACGCTTGGGGTTGCCTGCACCGCTTTGATAGGCGGAGCTATTTATTTGAAGACACCAATTGGTCCAGCGCCAGATTTTGATGCCATGAAGGTGGCGGCTCAAAGTTATGACGCTCGCATCATTCGTGATGATTACGGAGTACCGCATATTTTTGGCAAGACAGACGGCGATACGGCTTTTGGATTAGCATATGCCCATGCGGAAGATGACTTTGCGACAATACAAGATACGTTAATTGGGTCGCGCGGTATGGCAGCGCAATTCAAAGGAAAATCAGTTGCGCCAACGGATTATTTGTATGATTTGTTTAAAGTGCGCGAGGCCGTTGACGCTAAATATGACAGCCTATCAGAGACGGTACGCGAAGTCTTAGAGGGTTATGCGGCAGGTATAAACCTCTATGCCGCTGAAAACCAATCGGCCGTAAAAAGGGGTGTTTTTCCTGTTACGGGTCAGGATGTGCAATCAGGCGTGACATGGGCGACGCCGTTTTTCTACCGCATGGATGAGGATTTGGCGGGGTTATTTGCGAAAGGCGACAAGCCACAAGTGTCCCCATGGGGGCGCGATGCATTTGTGGACGGCTTGCCGGAAGCCGTGCGAGGTTCCAACGCCTTTGCAATAGCCCCCAAACGCTCAGAGGATGATCATACGCGGCTTGTAATTAATTCTCATCAGCCGATGACGGGGCCATATGCGTGGTATGAAGCGCATACGATTTCCGAAGAGGGTACGAATATTGCGGGCGCAAATTTTCCCGGAACGCCTATACTCGCTCAAGGCGTGACGCCCTATCTCGGCTGGGGGCATACGGTCAATAAACCAGATTTGATTGATATTTATGAACTCAGTGTTGATAGAAAGAAAAAGCCTAAGCAATATAAGCTGGACGGTGAGTGGCGTGATTTTGAAATCACTAAATCTAAGTTTCGCGTCAAATTCTGGGGGCCGTTCTCGCTACCCGTGACACGTGATGTGTTGTGGTCAAAACATGGACCTGTTCTATCCACGCCCAATGGTCATTATGCGCTTCGCTTTGCGGGTATGGGAGAGGTGAACCAGCTTACTCAGTGGATTGCCATGGGCAAAGCACGTTCGTTAAAGGAATGGAAGGCCGCGCTTGCTATGAATGGCCTGCTCTCGTTTAACGCGGTTTGGGCAACAAAAGACGGGCATATAGGAGCGCTTTATAATGCCCGCATGCCCAAACGCATTGAAGGTCCAGATTGGCTTTCTGTACTTCCGGGCGATAAATCGGAGCTGATATGGACAGAAACAATGCCTGTTGAGCGGCTGCCGCAAACGATTGATCCCGAAGCAGGCTGGGTGTTCTCCGCCAATCATACCCCGTTTAAAATGAGCGAACCCGAAAGTAGTCCAAAGCGTGAAGACTTCTCTGCGACTTACGGCGTCGAATACCGCATGACGAACCGTTCCATGCGCGCGCTAGAGCTGTTTTCAAATGATGAAGCTATTTCACGTGAAGAGCTTTTAGCTTACCGCGAGGACACGAAATATCATCCTGAGTTTCGACTGTGGCAAACGGTTATTGAGGTTTCGACGGCGCAGGTGAATGATCCGCTGCTTAGGACGGGACAGGGTGTGCTGCGAAATTGGGACGGAGGTACAGAAATTGATAATCGCAGCGCAGCGCTGGCCGTGATTACAGGCATGCTGGCTCATGGTAGTGAATATAAAGAAGACCTCATGCCAGTTATGGACGCTTATAAAAAAGCGGCTGATATCTTGTATGCCGCTTATGGGCGCCTTGACCCAGAGTGGGGTGAGGTCAACCGTATTCAGCGCGGTAATGTCGATGTGCCGATTAACGGCGCACCAGATGTATTGCGGGCTATTTACGCTGATCCCAATACGATAGCAGAGAATGGGGCAATGAATTCATTGGCTGGAGATACCCATATTATGGTGGCAGATTGGAATGCCGCGGGCGAACTAGATTTGGTTTCTATCCATAATTACGGCTCTGCGACTTTGGATAAGTCTTCACGTCATTATAGTAATCAAACGGAAATATTTGCGAGCGGCGGTTATAAAAACATACCGACAGAGCTTGATGATATCTTAGCTGTGGCAACGCGAGATTACCGTCCCGGGAAAGAGAATTAATTCTCTATTGAGCGGCGAGAGCTCGTCAAATCAGAATGAATACGCTGGAGACGGCGGCGCAGTTTAGGGTCGGCGGTTTCTGGATCCGCGAGTAAGGACTCTACGTTTGAAATTGCGATATCAAGCCGTTTCGCTGCGCGCGCTAATTTGGGTGAAAGCGCATCGTGATTAATATCATTATGCGTGCCTTTGGTTAGATTCTCGCAGTAAGATAGCGACAGCCCAATAGGCAAGCGGGTTTCACTATCGCCGCAGGCTAGATCGAGCTGAGCTTGCTGCAGACCTTGGACTTCGGATAAGTCCGCTCTGGAAAAATCGGCACCTGCCATTGTTGCGCCTATCAAAACAGCATTGCCAAACTCAACATTGTCAAACTTAGCGTTGTCGAGTTTTGCATTGCGCAAATTCATATGATCAAAGCGAGCATTAACGAATTTAGACCCTTCAAAGTTTACATTGGGCGCAGTTGCGCTCGCGAGATTAGCATCGGCAAAATCGCTCCGCGTGAAATTAGCGCGTGAAATGTCGGCACGTTGCATATCTGAATTCGTGAGAATGGCATTGTCAAATTTAGCCTCGGTCATTGTGGCGTCTTGAAAACTAGCGTTCGCCATATTTACCGACTGACCTTCGACGCGGGCGAGGAAGGCGCGTTTGAATTGTGTGTCGGACAAATCAGAGCGGTCAAAGTTACCGCCGCTAAGGTTGGCGCGGTTAAACTGCGCGCCTGCAAAATTACTATCACGCAATGTCATGCCAGTAAGCGTGCGGCCCGAAAGGTCACAGCGGGCGCAAGAACCAGAAGTCGTGTACATGCGCGAGTCTACGCGAATCTGAGCATTCGCAGGCGTGCTCGTGTACGCCGTAATGCCAGCTGCAATGGCAATGCCGAGTAAAGATTTCAACAAAAGGTCCCTCATCGCGCGGACTATACAACAGCAAATCGCCAAGGTTTAGTAAAATCGCGGTAATGTACACATGCTCAAGGCTGTGTACCCGTTAGCTACACCCTGTTGTCGACCCGCAGCTGTCGCATTTTTGACATGTTCCATTTCGTATTAGCGTGAAATGACCGCATTCTGGGCAGGCATCACCCGTATAGCCTTGGAACCGGGCTTGAGAAGACACCGAAGGCGTTGTGGGACTCGGGCCGCTATTGGCCGCTTTGTTTAAGTCAACTTCGTCAATTTCTATGTTTTCTTCATCAAGCTCGAGGGCGTAAGGGTCGTCTGACTCTACGTCCGTTTCGGCAATACGTTTTGAGAAGGGGACAATATTGTGGTCATCGCCTGTACGGCGTAGATAGCCTTTAGAGACGCCTTCGAGTAAAAGCTGTCCTTGCTCAGCTTCAGGGTCTCGGCCTGCATTGCGCTCTGCCGCACCCTTACCGAGTTGATCGGGCGCTGTTGTGTTTTCTGTATTATGCGCAAGATCATCCCAACCAAGATAGGAAATGCCGAGCTCACGGAAAATATAATCCAAGATGGAATTGGCAAATTTAATCTTGTCATTACCTTGCACAGGACCTGAGGGCTCAAACCGCGTAAAGACATAAGCTTCGACAAATTCTTCAAGGGGTACGCCATATTGCAAACCAATAGAAATGGCGATGGCGAAGTTATTCATTAACGATCTGAACGCCGCACCTTCTTTATGCATATCGATGAAAATTTCGCCAAGGCGGCCGTTCTTAAACTCGCCCGTGTGGAGGTAGACTTTATGTCCGCCAATGCTAGCCTTTTGGATATAGCCTGTGCGGCGATCGGGAAGCCTCTCGCGCTTGACGGGCTTCTCAACCACGCGTTCAATAATTTTTTCAACAATGCGTTCAGCCGCCACATGGGCGCGACCTGCGGCAGGTTCATTGGCCGCCTCTTCAAGTGCGTGCATTGCCGATTCGCTAAAGACGGCGGAACTAAGCGGTTGGCTCAGTTTGGACCCATCACGATACAATGCCACGGCTTTGATACCCAACTTATGTGCGCGCTCATAAACGCCTGCAACATCAGTAATAGTTGCATCTGATGGCATATTAACAGTTTTGGATATCGCGCCCGAAACAAAAGGCTGCGCGGCGGCCATCATGAGTATGTGCGCGTCGGCAGAGAGCGCGCGTTTACCTGTGCGGCCGCAAGGTGTAGCGCAATCAAAAATGGGCAAATGCTCTTCCTTCAGATGAGGCGAGCCTTCAAGCGTCATAGCCCCAGAGCAGAAAATATTGGCTTGCAGAATATCGTCTTCCGAATATCCCATGATGGGCAGAAGGTCATGGCTGTAGCTTTCAATTTGCTCATCGGTGAGGCCAAGTCCATCTTTGCAAAACTCTTCGCCAAGATGGTCAACTGTAAAGACGTAGCGAACATCGAATGCGCTGGGTAAGGCCTGTTCAATTTTTCCGACTTCGTAATCGCTGAAACCGCGCTTTTTTAGATTCTCAAAGCTGACAGCTGGGCTACCCGTGAGCGTACCATGGCCAAGTGCAAAGGTAATGATGTCGTCTCTTTGAGCCTTTGTGTAACCAAGGCTTTTAAGCGCGAGCGGTACGGCTTGATTGATGATGCGTAAGTGACCGCCGCCTGCGAGTTTCTTGAATTTCACAAGTGCGAAATCGGGCTCAATACCTGTCGTATCGCAATCCATCAACAGGCCAATTGTACCCGTCGGCGCGATGACGCTGACTTGTGCATTGCGGAACCCGTGAGCCTTGCCTTGTTTTTGGACAAGATTCCAGACCTTAGCGGCGCGCTCCGCGACACCGTCATAGGGGCAATCATTGCGGTTAAGGGTGAGGGGTTTATACGCAAGGGCATCGAATGAGACTCGGCCTTCTGCGGCGCGGCGATGGTTTTGTATCACCCGCATCATAGGGTCGGCATTTGCAAGGTGGCGAGGGAAAGCCCCGAGATGTTGCGCCATTTCGCACGAGGTTTGATAAGCTACGCCCGACAATAAAGCTGTAATCGCGCCTGCGGCTCCGCGGCCCTTGTCGCTGTCATAGACAATGCCCGAGCGCATCAAAAGTCCGCCGAGGTTGGCGTAACCGAGTCCTAGCGTACGGTAGGCATAGCTGCGTTCTGCGACTTCTTTGGACGGGAACTGCGCCATGAGCACGGAAATTTCGAGCACAATCGTCCAAAGGCGAGACGCATGCTCAAAACCGTGGCTGTCAAAACTGCCGTCATGGCTTAAGAATTTTACGAGGTTTAGACTCGCGAGATTACAGGCCGTGTTATCAAGGAACATATATTCTGAACATGGATTGGATGCCGTAATCGGGCCGTCATTGGGGCAGGTGTTCCAGGCATTGATGGTGTCATGATATTGTATGCCAGGGTCTGCGCTTGACCAGGCCGCGCGTGAGAGTTTGTTCCAAAGATCTCGGGCTTTGATTGATGTCGCCACCGCGCCGTCTGTGCGGCGAATGAGATCCCATGTTTCGTCTTTCTTCACGGCTTTCATAAAGCGGTCTGAGACGCGAACAGAGTTATTAGCGTTTTGCCCAGACACGGTAGCATAGGCTTCGCTATCCCAATCGGCGGTAAATTCCGTAACGTCAATCTGCTCAATGCCTTGGCGGGCAAGTTGTAGCACGCGGGCTATTACTCCGTCTGGCACGCCGTCGCGGCGCGCCGCATTAATCTCGCGTTTGAGCGCGGCGTTTTGCGAAGGGTCGCAGCAAACAGCCAGTTCTCCATCGCAATTCACGCAAGATTTTAATATGGCAGAGAGGCGGCGTTTAAGGACTTTACTGCCTGCGACAAGAGCCGCCACTTTCATTTCTTCGGATGATTTCCAATCGATGAAGGCTTCAATGTCTGGGTGATCAATATCAACAATCACCATTTTGGCTGCGCGCCGTGTCGTGCCGCCTGATTTAATAGAGCCCGCCGACACGTCTCCCATCTTCAAAAAGCTAAGAAGCCCAGAGGATGTGCCGCCGCCAGAAAGAGGTTCGTTTTTACCGCGAAGGCTAGAGAAATTACTACCCGTGCCAGATCCATATTTAAAGAGGCGCGCTTCGCGAACCCATAAATCCATAATTCCGCCGTCGCCGACGAGGTCGTCATTGATGGACTGAATGAAACAGGCATGAGGCTGCGGCCGTTCATAGGCATTTTTGGATTTGTGCACTTTGCCGGTTTGAGGGTCGACATAATAATGACCTTGCGCCCGTCCGCTCAGCCCATAGGCCCAATGTAATCCTGTATTAAACCATTGTGGGCTATTGGGTGCTGCCATTTGTGTGACAAGCATGTAGCGCAGCTCATCATAAAAGGCGCGGGCATCAGTCTCGGCATTAAAATATCCACCTTTCCAACCCCAATAGGTCCAGCATCCTGCGAGGCGATCAAAGACTTGGCGCGCATCATCTTCTGCGCCTTTATCGCTGTCATCTAGCGGCGCTTGGCTTTGCAGCCAATCTGGCACGTCGGCTTCGGCTACAGCTTTGGTTTTGGACGGCACTCCTGCGCGGCGAAAATACTTTTGCGAGAGGATATCGCAGGCCACTTGTGACCAGTTCTCCGGAGCTTGAAAATTAGCGCTGGCCGATAAAATATGCCCATCAAGCGTGCGAAGCTCGCTTGTGACGGTTTTAAACGCGATGTCGGCATAGGGACCATCATCCTCGCGCGTATAGTGACGCTTAATTTGCATAAGCCGAAGATAGGCGCAGAGTCGGTTTGACGCAAGCGAAGGCACTGTTTAGCTTACGAGATAGAGTTATCTCGACAGGGCATTGGCCTGTGTTTATACACAGATAAAACAAATAGGATGACAACATGAGCACAGGTGTGACCCCCCAAACAGAATCGACGCCGCAAAAAGGCTTCCTCGCTTGGGTTGAACGCACAGGTAATAAATTACCTGATCCTGTCTTTATTTTCTTTTATCTCATTGGTGTTTTAGTTCTCATTTCGGTTGTCGCGCATTTCTTTGGCGTGTCTGCTAATCATCCCGTCAAAACAAATGCGGACGGAACGCCGCTTGTCTTAAAGGCTGCGAGTTTAATATCCGCCGAAAACATCCAAAGGCTTTGGGTGCAAATGCCAAAGACATTCACTCATTTCCACCCACTAGGTTATGTCCTTGTTGTGATGCTCGGTGCAGGCGTAGCGGAACGTTCGGGCTTTTTTGCGGCAGGGATGAAAGCGGCAGTCGCCAAAACGCCCGTCTTCTTACTAACGCCCGTTGTTGCGCTCGTTGCGATGATCGGAAACCATGCCGCAGATGCGGGTTATGTTGTGCTCATCCCGCTCGCAGGTATCTTATTTGCTGCGGCTGGACGTCATCCGCTCGCGGGTATCGCTGCGGCTTTTGCAGGGGTGTCGGGCGGCTTTTCTGCGAACTTTATGCCCGGCCAACTGGACGCGCTTTTGTTTGGTATTACGGAAGAGGCCGTCAATATCAGCGGTCTTGACTCAAGCTGGACAATGAATATTGCGGGTAACTGGTACTTTATTGCGGCCATGACAGTTGTTTATCTCCCGCTGATTTGGTGGGTGACGGATAAAATTATTGAACCACGTCTTGGGTCTTGGCGGGACGGCGGTGGAGAATTAGCGGCGCAGTTTGAAGATGCCGCGCCTGGGCTAACGCCAGAGCAAACTAAAGGCTTGAAACGTGCTGGCCTAGCCGCACTTGCTGTTATTGCATTGTGGCTTGCTATGACGCTTGGGCCGAACACGCCGCTGATTAATGAAGCAGCCTGTCCAGACGCTGATCTAGCTGCGGGGGTTTGTTCAGTTCAGGCCCGGCTTAGCCCGTTTTATACCTCGCTAGTCGGCGGGTTTATGGTGCTGTTTTTAGCATGCGGCTGGGCTTATGGAAAAATGGCGGGCACTATTAAGACACAAAAAGATCTCGTCGAGATGATGAGCGGCGCGATGCGCGACATGGGATATTATCTTGTGCTGTCATTTGCGGCGGCGCATTTCGTGGCTATGTTTGGCTGGTCGAACCTTGGCTTGATTTCAGCGGTACACGGCGCTGATACAATACAGTCCAGCGGCCTGCCATTGCCGCTTGTGCTGGCGATGATGGTGTTGATGACAGGCGTGCTGAATTTATTTGTGGGCTCCGCCAGTGCTAAATGGGCTCTGCTTGCTCCCATTCTCGTGCCAATGCTTATGCTGCTTGGCTTTAGTCCGGAAGCGGCGACGGCGGCATACCGTGTGGGCGATGGGGCGACGAATATCATCACGCCGCTCATGGTTTATTTCCCGCTGATTTTGATTTTCGCGCAGCGCTGGAAAAAGGACTTTGGCATCGGGAGCCTAACGGCACTCATGCTGCCTTATTCAATTTGGATGTTAATTACAGGCTTGTTGCTTGTTATTGGCTGGGTTGTGCTCGGCCTTCCATTAGGTCCGAATGCGCCTATCGCTTATAGCTTACCGGGATAGGGGGCAGCAGCCACCTACCAAGCTGGCGGAGCCTTCACGAATTTATCGACCATTTCTATGTCGAAATCGCTCTTGTGCATCTTGCCATTACGGTCAAACCACTGACACGCGAGGGCGGCTGTTCTGACTGAAAGCACGGTCATTTTCGGGCCGCCGCTTTTTAGGCGTACAACGTCGCCTTTGATAAATTCTGACATGGTGGCCTCTCAGCTTGTGTTAAGTCGCAAAGATTTGCGTCTCGTCCTTGAAAGACTTGAACTCTAACGCATTGCCGCTGGGGTCAAGGAAAAACATCGTGGCTTGCTCGCCAGTTTCGCCTTTAAACCGTATATAGGGCTCAATAACGAACTCTGTTCCGTATGCTTTTAGGCTATCGGCCAGCGCATGCCAATCATCCCAGTTCAGTACAGCGCCAAAATGACGGACAGGCACATTTTTACCATCGACAATATTCGTGGGTTCGTTTCCTCTAAAGGCCTCAGGCTTGACGTGAAAGCTCAGCTGGTGGCCAAAGAAATCGAAATCCACCCATGTGTCTGCTTCGCGGCCTTGGGCGCAGCCGAGAATGCCAGCGTAAAACTCGCGTGTGCTCTCTTTGTCTTTAACAGGATAGGCGAGATGGAAGACTTTGGCGCGGGGCGCCATAGTTAAGTCCGTGGGCCGAAAGCGTAATCGCCGCCTTTTTTAAGGGCGCGAATATAGGCGGGGCGTTTCCAAATTTTTTCAATATAATCGTTACAGGCTTCATATCCGGTGAGGCGTCCGCGCGCGCGCGATCCTTCGAGTGGGAAGCTCATCATGAAATCGGCGCCTGAGAGTTTGTCGCCAGCGAAATATTCGGAGCGAATAAGCTGGTATTCGCAATAATCGAGCGTAGCTTTAATCTCGCTCATAATGCGAGGCTGTAGCGGCGCGGCCGCTTCTCCGAGAAAGCCAGTATAAAGCGCAAGCAGCAGCGGCAACATGGCTGAGCCTTCCGCGTAATGCATGAAATGAACGTAATCGATATAATCTTGTGTGCCGACTTCAGGGACAAAGCTATGTTTGTCGTCATATTTGCGAAGGAGATATTCAACAATTGCGCCTGTTTCAGCGATGACGCGGTCACCGTCAGTAATGACAGGTGATTTGCCAAGTGGGTGAATAGCTTTCAGCTCTGGAGGGGCGAGGTTAGTGATTTCATCGCGCTGATAATGTTTGACTTCATATTTTACGCCAAGCTCTTCTAGGAGCCAAATGATGCGTTGTGAGCGGGAGTTATTTAGGTGATGTACTGTTATCATAAAACACTTATCCGCCTGCGTGGGGGCTTAGGCAAGTGCTTTTTTAGGGCCGTCATTTCCGCTAAATGCGAGTGAATGGGTTTTGCCGCCTAGTTTCACATCCACATGATTGATTTGATTAGGGATTATGCCACGCAATAAATCACATGTCACAATCAGACCTTTAGGCGCAGTGTTAAGCCTCGCTTGCTGATAAACCCAAACATCGCGGCCTTCGATTTCAGCGCCTAAAACTTCAAGCGGCAGAGGCGTACCTTCAAGTGATTCAATGGTGAAGTTTTTCTCAACGTACAGCGCGAGTTCAGCGCGGGCCCGCAGGCTCTCAAATTTGGCTGAATGGGTAATTCCTGCTTCAAATAAGCTGACTTCGGTTTGGTGCAGATGAAATTTATGCGAGGCGTAAAGAAGCTCGTTTTTTGGTGACCAGAGGGTTTCGATAACCATATTTTTTTCGCGATGTGAGTAGGCGCGCATTGCAGGCACTGCGCAGAGCACAATCAGCCCTCTTCCCATATGGCGGAGTGTCCACTGCATGAAATAACGCTAGACGTGAGAGAGAAGCTACTAAAGCGGCTTGCGCGGTGAGTTAGCCTCTCTATTGCTACGCTTTTCATTGCTTC
>CAZFWZ010000031.1:0-25918 GCA_964522765.1 uncultured Caulobacterales bacterium
TCGTCTTTCTCCCACGCCAGCATAAGCCGCGTGATTTCATCGACCATAGGCTGAGTGAGCGCATTTAGCGCCTTCGGGCGGTTAAGCGTGATATGGCCGAGGTTACCCGATATTTTGCTGATGATTTGATCTGTCATGAATACTACTGCCTCAACAAGCCGCGCGAAATGATGACCCGCATAATTTGATTTGTGCCCTCTAAAATTTGGTGCACCCTTAAGTCCCGAACAATCTGCTCAATCTCATAGTCTTTCAAATAACCATAACCACCGTGAAGCTGAAGCGCGTCATTGGCAATTTTGCTGCACATATCGGTCGCAAAGCGCTTGGCCATTGCGCAAGCTTGGCCTGCATTCGGTAATTTCTTATCCACCATATCAGCGGCGCGGTAGAGCATCAGGCGAGACGCCTCCAGCTCTGTCGCCATATCAGCCAGCATAAATTGCGTATTTTGAAACTCTGACACAGCTTTGCCAAATTGCTTGCGCTCTTTTGTATAGCCCAAGGCGGCATCAAGAGCTTTTTGCGCCCCCCCAAGGCTACAGGCGCCAATGTTTACGCGGCCGCCGTCAAGACCGCTCATGGCAAAACGAAACCCCTCGCCCTCACCGCCGACCCGGTTGCTTGCGGGGATACGGCAATCTTCAAAGATAACCTGCGCTGTTGGCTGCGCATTCCAGCCCATTTTTTTTTCATTCGCGCCAAATGAGAGGCCGCTCGTGCCGTTCTCTACAACAAAACATGAAATCCCTTTCGCCCCATCATCAGAGGTTCGCGCCATCACGACATAAATATCTGACCATCCTGCGCCGGATATAAACGTCTTGCTGCCGTTTAAAACATAACTATCGCCATCAAGCACGGCTTTGGTCGACAGGCTTGCCGCATCAGACCCTGCGCCCGGCTCTGTAAGGCAATAGCTGGCAATAAACTCCCCCGCTGTGAGCTTAGGCACATATTTGGCGCGCAGAGCCTCGTCGCCATATCGGTCAATCATCCATGTCGCCATGTTATGAATAGTCATCATGGCCGTGTGCGAGACATCGCCCGCTGCAAGCTGCTCAAACACCAAAGCGCTGTCCAAACGTGATAACGCTGTGCCGCCATGCTCCTCGCCCGTATAAATGCCCATAAAGCCAAGTTCGGCGGCCTTATTAAAAACGGCGCGGTCCAGCGCTTTTTCTTCATCCCAACGCGCACTGTGCGGGGCCAGCTCGCTCTTTGCAAATTGCCGCGCCATATCTTGGATAAGCGTTTGTTCTTCGGTGAATTGAAAGTCCATAAAGTCTTCTAGCTAAGTTTCCCGCGCAGTAGCAAGGCATTACACGAATCGTAACCACGTTTGGCCCTGATAAATCAAATAGGTCACATGCCATAGGCGGCGGCGTGCGGCATATAATTTTAAGTGAATCGTACTTGAAATCTCGCGAAATGCAGCCCCAACAGCCAAATTTAGCAGCTCATGACTTGCTCTCTTTTCTCTTTTGGCAGAAGCTCATTTCATCAGGGAGGACTTATGTCTTATTTACGAACCATTGCCATATCAGCTCTTATTGTCACAGGGCTTTCAGCCTGTGCCACTACACCTGACCCCGCTAAGGTCTGTACAGCCGAGTGGATTAGTGAGCGTTCAGATAAAGCGATGAGCAGTATCGAACGCAAAGCCAAACCAGCACTGAGTAAACTTGGTAAAGCCGCTCAAAAATATTCCGAAGGTAAGAAGCCGAACATAGTGCAGATGTTTTCCCTCAATAATTCAATCAATAGCCTGACCAAAGAATTTGAATCCGGCCGAGGCATCAAAGACCTCAAGACACTCGCCAACACATGTAATGATCCCAAAATCGTCACGAGCGCTATGTCCAACTTGATGCGCGAAAATGGCTTGTCCCAATGGATGATAAATATGGTTGAAAATCTGCCGCAATACAGAAATTTGATTCTCCAGGGTTTACCCCAAACCCCCGTAGAGCCTGTTGCATTGTACACTGCACCGCCGCCGCAAATCATGCATAACTAATTTACAGCCATGTTGATTATCGCGGGCAGCTCTTTTAAGAGGCGCGCATGACATACACCGTCGCCGCACTTTATCATTTCACCCGTCTCTCTGACTTTGAGGCCTTGCGCCCACCTTTGCAGGATATGTGTGAATTGTTGAACATAAAGGGCACGGTATTGCTCGCGCGCGAAGGCATCAATGGCACTGTAGCAGGCAGTTCGAAAGGCATTGAGGGGCTGATGGGTTACCTCAAAGCCGACCCTCGCTTAGCGGGCCTTGATTATAAACTCTCACACGCTAGCGAGTGTCCGTTTTACCGGATGAAAGTGCGCCTTAAGAAAGAAATTGTAACACTTGGAGTTGACGGCATCGATCCCACAGAAACCGTCGGCACATATGTTAACCCGCAGGATTGGAACGCGTTGATTTCCGACCCAGATGTGGTGCTAATTGATACGCGTAATGATTATGAAGTTGAGATTGGCACCTTTAAAGGCGCGATAAATCCACAAACCGAGACTTTTCGCGATTTTCCAGCTTGGGTTGAGGCCAATAAGGACAATTTGAAAAAACCAAAGGTCGCCATGTTCTGCACGGGCGGCATACGCTGTGAGAAGGCTAGCGCGTTCATGCTTAAAAATGGCTATGACGATGTTTATCACCTCAAGGGCGGCATCCTTAAATATCTCGAAACACAGCCCAAAGAGGAGAGCCTGTGGGACGGGGCGTGTTTTGTATTTGATCAGCGCGTTGCCGTAGAACACGGACTAGAGGAGTCCGATTACGACCAATGCTATGCTTGCCGCTATCCACTCACACAAGAGCAAATGGCCTCGCCGCTTTACGTCAAAGGTGTGTCCTGCCCGCGTTGCCATAACCGCGTTAGCGAAGAGCAGCGCGAGCGATTTGCAGAGCGGCAAAAACAAATTGCCCTCGCCAAAGCCCGCGGCGAAACCCATATCGGGCGCAAAGCGAGCTAATGGCAGTTCTCTATTCTTTCAGGCGCTGCCCCTATGCGATGCGCGCGCGTATGGCGCTTCATGTGAGCGGTATAGAATATGAGCACCGTGAACTCATCCTTCGCAATAAACCTGCGTCTATGCTTGCGGCTTCCCCCAAAGGAACAGTTCCAGTTTTCATCAAGGATGACGGCGTGGTTATAGATGAAAGCCTAGATTTGGCTTTATGGGCACTTGAGCAAAATGATCCGAACGGCTGGATGAATGGCTATGAACCTGATCTCGTCACGCAAAATGACGGCCCGTTCAAACATCACCTTGACCGCTATAAATACGCCAGCCGCTATGATGACGATGCCGAGCGCGGCGCTGTAGACTTAACTCACCGCGGCCAAGCCGAAGTCATATTATCTGAATTAAACCAAAGACTTGAAGCAAGCAGTTATCTTACGAGTAAGCGGCAAAACTTTACTGATATCGCCATATTTCCGTTCATTCGCCAGTTCGCCGCCGTGCAGCGCGAATGGTGGCAAAGCACGCCTTACGCGGCGCTGCGGGCATGGCTAGATAGTCAGCTAGAATCTGATCTCTTTAAAACCATAATGGTTAAACATCCGCTGTGGGAAGAGACAGTTTAACTTGCCTGCCAAGTCATAGTCACACTATAGCTTTTAATCATGAGCAAGCCTGTTCCAGACTTAATGACAAACCGCTTAAAACTATCCACGTTTAAAGAAACGGATATTCCGTCAATCGTGTCACTGGCGAACAATTATGCAGTCGCAAAAAACCTTGGACGCATGCCCTTCCCCTATCTGGTAAAAGATGCCGAGTTTTTCCTTGATAAAATTGTTACGACGGAACTGACATGGAAAATTTCACTTTTAGACACTTCTGAAATGATTGGAACGATTGGTCTTCGGCCTATTGTAAAGGACGAGGTTTCAGAACTTGGGTTTTGGTATGGTCAAGAGTTTTGGGGGAATGGCTACGCCACAGAGGCGGCTAACGCCGTGATTGATCTTGCCTTTAAAGAACTGGCTTTATCAAAGATTGAAGCAGGGCATTTTCTTGTTAATGAAGCTTCTGGCCATGTCTTGAAGAAAGTTGGTTTCACACAAACCGGTACATCGTTAAGGGACTGCATGGCCCAGAATAAAAAGCTCAGTCACGCGGAGTTAGAATTGAAATCCATAAATTTTGTATCACCGCCAGCTCATTCAAAATAGTCACCTGCAAATTAGGTCTACCGCAATAGAGCGCCTTGGGTTACAATCATAGTATGAAAGCCATAGCTTCAGTCATATTTGTCTCTTTATTTGCGGCACCCGCTTTGGCCCAAGTGCCGCAGCCGTTTTCTCAACCCCCGCCTCAAATCCCTATGCAGGCTACCCCACAAGATAGTGACATAACCAATATTATTCGGGACATTTTAGGCGATAGCCAATTCCCAATGCCGGGCGGCATACCGCCCATACAATCAACAGGTATTGAGAACATCCCCGTGAGTGTTGAGATTGACCCTTCGGCCACCTACGAAGGCGAATGGCTTGTTATTAGTGCCCATGCGCCGCCAAAATCAAATAACCCGCAGGACAAAGGCGAACTTCTTGGCGAAACACGGCTTCTGCTGCGCGGACTGACGCCGCCGTTCAACGTGGTCATTGCAGCCCCTACAGCTGTGACCATGGAGTTAGACTACGCCAATATTCGCGGCCATATCGAAGACAAAAACGGCAAAACGATCCTTATGAGTCAGCAGGACGGCAGATTTGACGGTGCTGAAGCCTCAAAACTTAGGCTAGCGCCTAAGCCGCAGCGCCTCGGGGTTGAATTACCGCCAGAAACCATAGTGAAGTTCGAACAAACGCGCGGACAAGTCGAGTTAACAGGCTCAAACGACCTCTTTCGCGGCGCAGTGCTAACCGTACAGCTCACAGAAACAGGCCTTGTTGGCGGCAATACAAACGCGATTAAAGGCGAAACGCGCCTTCAGATTGACGGGCAACAGCCTCCCTTTAAGTTTACGCTCGATTACGGCGTACCTGAAAACGGCTATGCAATGCCGCAGGTTATATCAGCCTTTATTACGGATTGGGCAGGCCGAAAAACTCACGTCATGGCTACACCTCTTGAGTTTAATGGCCCTAATTATGATTACAGACTCAAACTTGACGCTTTCAAACAAGGTCGAGATGTTGGAAACTTCAACTTTACCACGCCTGAAAATGCAGCTCAAATCGAGTTAAGGGGGCAAGCTATTTTCAACGCATATAAAGGCCTGCCGCAGGGAAGCTATCTTAAGGTTCGCCTGCGCTCCCCATTGGGTCCCGGCAATCAACCGCGCGAGATTTCCACAACTGCAATAAGCCTGAACGGGAAATCTGGTAATATCGACTTTACGGCGAACGCGCCAAGTATCAACTTTGATCCTGAACTGCCGATACCATTGATAGATCTCTCAATTATCAACCCATCTGGAAATGTGATATTTGAAAGTGAGGCCCAGCCCGTAAACACTTCATCGGTAAATTTCATCACTTTATCGCCTCGGTCTATTTACTAACCCTTCAGCTCAAGTAACATTACGAAAATATAAGCTAGATAAACGTAAAATAACCGCCGTGTTCAGCAAGAGTTCAAGACACATCCTTTAACAAGAACTTGCGTGCGTCCCACTGTGATGTCTCTCTAGCCCCCTCCCCCTCGGGCAGAATTCTTCGCCGGTCACTCTCTCTTCCGGCTCGCAGGTCACGTAGTAAGGTGGTGAGTGTCGTATCTCTCTTCGACACTCCCGCCTTTTCTTACAATTCGAAACAATGTGTAAGTTCGGCGAACATGCACGAAATACGCACAAGCATTATCCCATAAAAAAAGCGCCTCATATGGGACGCTTTCCTTATAACTTTTCATGTCAACCTAGGCGACGTTAGCCTCACCATCCGCTGGAATACGCAAAACTTGCCCGACATAAATCTTATCCGGGTGCTTAAGCATGGGCTCATTAGCGTGGAAAATCTCCATGTAACGTGATCCTTTGCCGTAATAGTTCTTAGAAACGGCCCAGAGCGTGTCACCAGAGACAACCGTATGAAATTGCGATTCAGCGCCGCCGTCATTGGCTTCTATACCATCCTCAACTTCGCCGACGCCTTCGACGTTACCCACTGCGAGAATGATTTTTTCTTTCATCTCTTGCGTCACGCCTTTGCCTTTCACGATGACTTTGCCAGTCTCATCAACCTTGATATCGATGTCCTCACGCCCAAGTCCTAAATCGTCGACCTCTTTCTTCAGCTTATCTTCAGCTTCTTTGCCTTTAAAAATCTTGCCTAAGCCGCGGCCCGCTAATTTCACAAATGGAACAATTCCAAACATATCTTTTCCTCAAAGTTTTGCCGAATCAATCATCGGCGGTTCTTGCTATAACTCTAGTTTGATACCTTTGAGGTCAATAAACCAGCCAAAAACGCCGTATTCATTATCTTCAATTTAGCCGACAATTTCAGCTCCAGCCGAACGCGCCGAATTCATTAGGCTTGCAAAACCGCGCATAGTAATTTTTTAGAATCATCGACCTTTAAAAACACCTCGCCGAATCCTAAAACCTTTGCCATACTCCTTCCAAAATAGATGCGACAACATCAACTGTGAATGCGTCGACAAATTATTGGCCTTTTATACGTTTCACGCTATAGGGGGCGCATAACGCGTCAACTGACGCCAAATTATATGAATTACACGTTAGAGGTTCCTATGAGCGCGATTATTTATTCTGGCATCAGTATTTTTGGCCTAATCAGTCTGGATCCTGCAATTTTTTGCTTTCTTATGGTCGCAATTTTATTCGGTGGATTAAACTTTCTTGAGTACAAACGATTTGATTAGACTTCTAACTCTTAACTTACGAGCTTAATTATGGGCATTTTGCCTGCATTCTTTTTGTTGGTCGTTGGCATAGTCGTACTTATTGTCGCGGGAGACTTTCTGGTGCGCGGCGCAGCTGCACTTGCGCGGCACTGGGGTATTCCCGCTCTGATTGTCGGCTTAACGATCGTCGCCTTTGGTACATCTGCCCCAGAACTTGTTGTCAGCATCCAAGCTGTCATGAAGGGCGCGGGCGAGCTTGCCTCTGGTAACGTTGTAGGCTCCAACATCGCCAATGTACTTCTCGCCCTTGGCCTACCCGCTATGATTATGGCGATACCGACCAATATGCCAGGCGTGGGACGCAATGCCCTTGTCGCAATGGCTGCGACGCTAATTTTTATCGCACTCGCGTTTCTCGGCAACCCTTTGCAAATGTGGCAAGGCGCAATTTTGTTTGGCGGCATTGTACTCTATCTTCTCTGGATGTTCCGCCTAGCTAAGCAAGGTGCTGATGACCCCATTCTTGCTGAAATGACTGAAATTGAAGAAGGTGAAGACGGCCTTCCAACCAATATTTTGATGTCAGGGTTTTATGTTATTGCAGGGCTTGTTGGCCTTGTTATCGGCGGCGGCCTGATTGTCGACAATGCTGTTATCATCGCGTCTATGATGGGGATTGATGAAACTATTATTGGCCTGACGATTGTCGCAATCGGAACGTCCCTTCCGGAAGTTGCTACAGTTATTGTTGCAGCATATCGCGGTCACTCCGAAGTCGCGATTGGTAATGTGCTAGGCTCTAACATATTCAACCTGTTTGCCGTTATGGGAGCGGCCGCTTTGTCTGGCCCCGTTGGAATTGCAAAGCAACTTTATGTCTTTGACTTCTGGATCATGCTCGTCGCAATGTTCGCACTCTTAATTTTCATCATGAAACGCCAACCAATAGGCCGCAAAACCGGATTAGCATTATTCACGGGTTATATCCTTTATCTTTGCGCGCTTGTTAGCCGAGTCATTTAAGACTGCCGTGACATCAATATTCGAAATTGAAAAAGACTTTCAGTTTGAAGCCGCGCATTACTTTGGTCATGCGGACGCGAATGATTTGTTCAAAAAAGTCCACGGTCATAGCTTTAAAGGGACTGTAACCCTGCAAGGCGATCCGCAGGATGATAAGGGCTGGATTCGTGACCTTTGGAAAATTGAGAAAATCATCAATGACGTGATTGCTCCGCTTGATCATTCACTGCTTAATGAAATAGAGGGCCTTTACGCACCCGCACTTGAGCAAATTGCCGAGTGGATTTTTAACCGGCTCGCGCCAAAACTCCCCGGCCTCGTTAGCGTAGAAGTTGGCCGCCCATCTTGCGGTGAACGCGCGCGCGTTCGAAAATCGCACGTTACATGAGCGGCTCAATATTAATCACAGGCGCAGGGGCGCGAGTTGGCGCTCATTTTGCCAAAGGCTTAGCAGCTGATGGCTGGGCCGTTGCAATCCACTATAACCGCTCTAAGTCTGGTGCGGACAAACTTGTCGCAGATATAAAAGCCGCAGGCGGACAAGCCGCCGCTGTACAAGCAAACCTATCCGTGCCGCAGGACGTCGGAACTCTAATCGAACGCGCTGCAGGAGAGCTTAAAACACCTCTAAGCGCTTTGATAAACAATGCCTCTACCTTTGCGCCCGATACGGCGGACAGCTTCACCCGCGCGGCCTATGATTATCATATGGAAGTCAATCTTCGCGCGCCGCTATTGCTGACCCAACAGCTTGCAAAGCAGTTACCTAAAACCGCTTCAGGCTGCGTTATAAACATGATCGATCAGCGTGTGCTGAAACCCAACCCCACCTTCTTCACTTATAGCCTGTCCAAATCTGCTCTTTATTGGGCGACTAAAACACAGGCCCAAAGCTACGCCCCTCGCCTTCGCGTAAGCGGCATTGGGCCGGGGCCGTCACTTCCGAGTATTCATCAAGTCGATAAAGAGTTTGACCGTGAAGTCGCGTCAACTCTGCTCAAGCAACCCTCCTCGCCGGACGATCTTCTTGAGGGCGTTCGATATCTTCTTAACGCCCAGTCTGTGACCGGCCAGATGATAGCCATTGACAGCGGCCAACATTTGACGTGGCGAACACCTGATTTAACACTGTGAAACGACCATGATTAACGCACTCAACACCGGTAAATCTGCCCCCAAGCCATCCATGCGTATCTTTGTCGAAGGGCTCCTCATACAAGCCAATATCGGCGTGCATCCTCATGAATATGAAGGCACCCAGCCTATCGTTATGGATATAAGTCTAGATATGGGAGCCATGCCCGCGCCAACAGATGACCGCTTACACGAAACACTAGATTATGGCTTGGTTGCAGAAAAAGCCGAAGAACTTACGCTCGAAGCACATGTGCAACTAGTTGAAACGCTGGCGGACCGCATTTGCGACTGGGCGTTATCTGCCGATCCGCGAGTGCAATCCGTCACAGTGAAAATCTCAAAACCGCAAGCTCTGCTTAAGGCTGACGCGGCTGGCGTTGAAATTCACCGCGAACGAAAATAGGCTCAGCATATGAGTTTTAAAAACTCCAATAACGTCCTTGGCGATCCGCTTGTGCCTTGTAGTTTTGAGCCGCTGACCGGTTATTTCCGTGATGGCTGCTGCGAGACAGGACCGTCCGACCGAGGACGTCACCTCGTGTGCGCAGTCATGACGGATGAGTTTTTGAAATTCTCACAAGCCGTCGGCAATGACCTTTCAACGCCGAGGCCTGAATATAGGTTTGCAGGCCTTAAGGCGGGAGACAAATGGTGCCTTTGTCTCGACAGATGGCGCGAAGCTTACGCCGCAGGAGCCGCGCCAAATATCGTGCTAGAGTCCACTCACGAGCTTGCGCTGGAACGGGTGCCCTTAAACACACTCGAGCTATTTGCAGTGCCGCTGAAAACCTAAATTGAGCCAGTCTAGGGCATTTGATTGCGTCAACTGCCGCTCGCCTCTACATTAAACGTAATGGCCAGCCCTGATTCTCATAACCCTGATTTGAAAGCGCCAGAAAGCGGCGGAAAAAGCCCGTTGCAAGGCAATAAGCTGATTGCAGATTATGTAAAACGCCTGCCCCACAAACCTGGCGTCTACCGCATGTTTGATGAACACGGCACAGTCCTTTATATCGGTAAGGCCAAAAATCTCAAAAAACGCGTTTCGGCTTACACGCAATATGCGCGTCACCCTGTTCGTCTGCAGCGTATGATACGTGCCACGCGAACGATGGAATTTGTTATCACAGAAAGCGAAACTGAGGCGCTTTTACTTGAGGCTTCACTGATCAAACGTCTTAAGCCGCGCTATAATATCCTTCTGCGTGACGACAAAAGCTTTCCTTACATCCTTGTGCGCAAAGATCATCCCGCCGCTCAAATCACGAAACATAGGGGCGCGAGAAATATCAAAGGTGATTATTTTGGTCCCTTCGCCAGCGCAGGCGCTGTCAACAGAACGCTCGATACTCTGCAGCGCGCCTTCCTACTGAGAAACTGCTCGGACAGTATTTACGAAGCCCGTACACGTCCTTGTATGCTACATCAAATTAAGCGCTGTTCTGCACCCTGCACAGGCGAAATTTCTATCCCAGAATATAGCGAGCTTATCTCAGACGCAGAGGACTTCTTACGCGGAAAATCTGACAAACTTCGTAGCCGTCTCACGGTTCAAATGCAGTCCGCGTCAAAAGAGATGAATTTCGAAAAGGCCGCAGAATTACGCGATCGTATTCGGGCGCTAACATTTGTGTCAGGTAGCACAAAAACCGTTAATCCCACGACCTTTAGCGACGGCGATGTTATCGGGATATACTCGGCGGGTGGACAAAGCTGCGTGCAAGTCTTCTTCTTCCGCGCGGGTCAAAACTGGGGCAATCACAGCTTCTTCCCGCGCCACGGCAAAGACGAAACATCTGCGGATGTCTTAGATGCCTTTATGGCGCAATTTTACGTGCGAAAACCAATTCCTAAGAATATATTTGTGAGCGAGAATGTCCCTAGCCGCGAATTGATTGAAACCGCATTATCGGAACGCTCAGGCATAAACGTGTCCGTGATTACCCCTAAACGCGGCGAGAAAAAAACGCTCATAGACCGCGCGATAAAAAACGCCGAAGAAGCCCTCGCCCGCAAACAGGCCGAAACTGCATCCCAAGCACGGCTTCTAAAGGGGCTGCAGGACACATTTGACTTACAAGCCCCGCCTGAGCGCATTGAAGTCTATGACAATAGCCACATACAAGGCACAAATGCGATTGGCGCCTTTATTGTGGCGGGCGCTGACGGATTTCAGAAACGCGACTACCGCACGTTCAATATCAAGGATGTAGAAACCGAACCTGGTGATGACTACGCCATGATGCGCGAAGTCTTCCGCCGCCGGTTTTCGCGGCTCCTAAAGGACGACACACTTGTTTGGCCTGACCTTGTGTTGATTGACGGCGGCAAAGGACAGCTCTCAGTGGTCACCGAAGTTATGTCAGAGATTGGCGCGCTTGAACGCACGACACTTGTTGGCATCGCTAAGGGGCCGGACAGAAACGCAGGCCGCGAGACCTTTTATATGAATGGCCGTGCCGACTTCACCCTCCCGCCGCGTACGCCCGTTCTTTACTATCTGCAGCGCCTTCGGGATGAAGCTCATAGGTTTGCTATTGGAACCCATCGTGCACGTCGTAAAAAACAGATGAAATCAAACCCACTTGATGGTATCGCTGGAATCGGTCCGGGCCGGAAACGTGCACTTCTCGCACATTTCGGTTCAGCCAAAGCGGTGAAATCAGCATCCGTTTCAGAACTCGCCCAAGTCGAAGGCGTAAGCGAGACACTCGCACTAACAGTATATGGGTATTTTCATGAGTGATAATATTGAACATAGCGAAGCAAAAGGCCAAGGTTTTGGCGAAGACCAAGTTCAAAGCATTGGCGGCATGCGCGGGGCGTTTGCTGATGGGCTCACATTAATTCGTTTTTTGCTAACACCCGTTGTGATGGCCGTCATTATCGTAGGCTGGCCCTCCTTAAACGCAGCAGTTCTTGCGACTTTTTTACTTATCATCGCCGCCCTTACTGACATATGGGATGACATTATCGGCGGTTCTGAACGCTCTAAAGCGCGCCAATTTGGCTGGTTTGACGACATTGCCGATTTGGTGCTGATTACAGGAACTCTCGCAGCCTTATTATTCGTCGTTTGGAAAAATGGAGTTCTAGGTTGGGGATTTGCAGTCCCCGCATTTATCATAATTGGGCGCGAATTATTGATTGGACTGACTAGAGGATATGAGTTTTCAAAATACGGCTGGCCCTCAACGAAATGGGGTTGGCTTAAAAATACGCTGACGATTTTTGCGACCTGCGTATTGCTTGCCTCACCTTGGCTAACATCTTGGGTGGATATGCAGCGCGTTGATGACGGCAATATAGTAGAAGTTTTCAACACCGCCTCACCGCATATTTGGATTGCGGGACAATGCTTACTCTGGATTGCCGCGGCCGTTTCAATTTTCACAGCCATCGCAATCTTCAAAGGAGTTGCGCCTGAACACAGCGAGACTGTTTAGTGGCCTCGTCGCAGGCGCAGGCCGCCCCTCACCCACTTGGGTTTATGCCTAACGTCTTAACCATTGGCAGGATTGTTTTAATTCCATTCATTGTGGCTGGAATCGTTTTGCTCTCGAATGGAGAACAAAGCTTTCTTGGACGTCCGACAGTTTTGCTTACGCTCTTTTTAATAGCGGCCATAACAGATTTCCTAGACGGTTTTCTCGCACGACGATGGAATGTGGTTAGTGATTTTGGCCGCATGATAGACCCGATAGCGGATAAATTACTCGTTGCAGGTTGCCTCATCGGCTTTTGCATAGTGTCCAGCGGCGACCCTCTTATAATGTTTCCCGCTCTGGCTATTATCGGCCGTGACATCCTTGTAAGCGGCGCCCGTGAACACGCTGCGCTATCTGGCCGCGTCATGCCGCCAACAAATCTAGCAAAATGGAAGACGGCCTGCGAAATGCTTGGCATAGGCGTGCTGATTACTTGGGCCGCTTCACGTGCCGTCATACCAGTAGATAGCTTTCTACCTCCCTTCGTTGAGTGGTCTGGACGCGTTGGCCTTTTGCTTATTTGGCTAGCGGCGACCCTATCTGTCTATACGGGGTCGTTATATCTACGCGCGGCCCTTGGCAAAAGTTGAGCCGCAGATTAAAGCGAAATTTTGCCTCTCACTAGAGCATCATAATCTGCCGCGAGTGTCTTTGTGATATCTCCAACGGTATAGCTCTCGCCTGCGATTTCACGCACAGGCGTGATTTCTGCCGCAGTTCCAACAATAAAACACTCCGTAAAATGCGGCATTTCAGCGGGATAAATATCGCGTTTAAAGACCTTATAACCACGTTTTGCCGCCAGCTTTATAACTGTGTCATGCGTAATACCGTCGAGTAGAATATCATTCGTTGGCGTGTGGATTTCTCCGTCGCGTATGAAGAAGATATGCGCGCCAGTACATTCTGCCACGCGTCCTTTATAATCATACATCAAAGCGTCATCATAACCCGCCGCAGACGCAGCATCTTTCGAGAGTGTGCAAATCATATACAGACCTGCACCCTTCGCTTTACAAGGAATAGTATCAGGTGCAGGACGCTTCCATTTTGAGATCGTTAGGCGAATGCCCTTCATTTTATCGGGGAAATAATTGCCCCAATGCCAAGCAGCAACACCGAGGTGAATTTTATTATTTTTGGAAGCCACGCCCATCATATCAGAACCGCGCCAAGCAAAGGGGCGAATATAAGCATCGCCAAGTCCGGTTTTGGCGAGCGTTTCTTGACAGGCTGAATCAATTTGGTCGCGCGTGAACGGAATTTCAAACCCCATAGATTCTGCTGAATTAAGCAAACGCTGGCTGTGATCCGTTAGACGAAAAATCTCGCCCTCATAAGCACGGTCGCCTTCAAAAACAGCAGACCCATAATGCAAAGAATGTGTCAGCACATGAATTTTAGCTTCTCGCCAATCTACAAACTCACCGTCAATCCAGATTTGGCCATCGCGGTCATGATAAGCTTTTTCAATCATGGTAATCTCTATTCTTAATTTGATATCAAAGTCTAAGCGTGTTTCGGTGCTTGCCGTTTTTGCTCTTAGGCTGCATTGTTACAGCGGTGCGGTAGATGTCAATATTATTTTACCGCGAAAGACCAATAGAAAGGGACATCCCGCGTGAGTACATCTATATCTGAAAGTGACTTACTTGTCCGCAATGACATTCATCTCTTGGTGATTGACGACGATGACCGGATAAGAACGTTACTCGCGAGTTATTTAGGTAAATGTGGGTTTCGCGTCTCAACAGTTCCAGACAGCGCAGCTGCACGGCAATTGATGCGAACGCTCGAGTTTGATTTGCTGATTGTTGATGTCATGATGCCGGGTGAAACAGGTTTTGAGTTTACCCGTAGTTTGCGCGAAGAAAACGATATACCTGTAATTTTATTGACGGCTCGGGCAGAATCCGATGACCGAATTGAAGGTCTCAAAACAGGGGCAGATGATTATCTAGCCAAACCCTTTGAACCCGAAGAGCTTGTCCTTCGCATCGAAGCTATTTTTCGCCGCGTTGGACTTACTGCCCCGGCCTCAAAAATAAACTTTGGCCCATGGCAATTTAATTTGGAACGACTCGAACTCACCAATCAAGGCGAAAGGGTCTCGCTAACGACAGGCGAGGAAGCGCTTTTGACACTCCTTGCCAAACGCGCTGGCGCGCCCGTTAGCCGGCATGCTCTATCAGAAAAAATCACAGCTAAATCCGAACGTGCCGTAGATGTACAAATGACGCGTCTTCGCCGAAAAATAGAAACTAACCCTGCCGAGCCAGCCTTCCTCTTAACTGTTCGCGGGCATGGTTATCGCTTGCTGGCTGATACGCCAAGCTAATAGGCGCACAGTGAAATACCGTTTACCAAAATTTTTCAAGGCTCGCCTTCCAAAAGGGCTTTATGGCCGTGTCTTGCTGATTATTATTTTGCCGATTGTAATCATGCAAATGGCTGTGACTTATTTCTTTTTTTACGCCCATTGGGGCACGGTCACCGCGAATTTATCAGCAAGTGTCTCGGCGGATGTATCTGTTGCTGTGCAGCTATATAAGCAATCACCAAGTGAAACCCGCGCAACGCAGCTTGATGAGATGCTGCGCCCGAATATGGAGCTATCCGTAGCGCTAGAATCTGGTGACAGCCTGCCTGTCACGACGCGCAAGGCGTTTTTCTCCGCGCTTGACAGCACTCTTCGGCGCTCGCTTGACCAAGCTCTCTCTGATCCCTTTTGGTTTGACACAACACGTTATCCCAATCACATTGATATCCGCGTTCAAGTCGATGAAGGAGTATTACGCTTTTTCGCCGCGCGAGAGCGTGTTTTTGCGCCGACCGGCTTCGTGTTTATTTTCTGGCTTTTAACCGCAACGATATTGCTAACGCTGGTCAGCATTTTATTTATTCGCAACCAAGCCAAACCTATTGCCGAACTTGCAGAAGCCGCAAACCGTTTTGGCCAAGGGCAAGATATTGCTAACTTTAAACCAAGTGGTGCTGCCGAGGTCCGGTTGGCTGGGCAGTCTTTTCTTCGCATGCGAAGGCGGCTTAAGCGCTACATTGATCAGCGGACAACTTTTCTAGCTGGAGTCAGCCATGACCTACGCACCCCTTTGACCCGACTTAAACTTTTTCTGGCGATGCAAGATGAAACCGAAGACGTTAGCGCGGCAAAACGAGACCTCAAAGACATGGAAACTATGCTCAATGGTTATCTTGATTTTGCCCGAGGATTAACCAATGAAAGCGCTAAAATAACGCCTCTAAATCACTTTTTAGAAGCTATTTTGACAAAAATTGAGGCAGATAACATCTTTTTTTCAGCCTCTGGAGAGCCGAAAGCACCTATAAAACCTCTTGCCTTAGAACGTGCTGTCACGAATTTGCTCAATAATGCCCAAGATTTTGCTGACAAAATTGAGGTCAAAGCTATCTCTAAGGGCGAAAAAGTCTTTATCGATATTGACGATGACGGCCCAGGAATTTCGCCTGAAAAAATTAGCGACGCGCTTAAGCCCTTTAATCGCCTTGACCCTGCGCGCAATCAAAACCGTGATGGTGTTGGCTTGGGACTCTCCATCGCACGCGATATTATACAGAGCCACGGAGGAACTTTATCGTTATCCAAAAGCAAACTAGGCGGGCTTAGAGCCCGCATTAGTCTTCCCACTTAAGCCCCTTTTGCAAGCTCTTTTGCACGTTTAAGCGCCGCTTTCACCGTTTCCCGCATGAGCGCAGGTAATGACGGCATAAGCACATCAAGAGCAGCTTGGGTCGTCCCATTGGGAGATGTCACGGCTACTCGAAGTTCGCTCGCGGTAGTATCTGTCGACGCCAAAAGTGCCCCTGCCCCGATAATTGTTTGGCGCGCAAATTCAGGCGCAAGATCTTCGGGTAGTCCAACCTTAAGCGCTGCAGCTTCCAACGCCTCTACCATATGAAACACATAGGCGGGTCCTGATCCAGAAACCGCAGTCACCACGTCAATCATATGCTCATTCTCGACTTGGTGCACTTTTCCGCCAGCCCTAAGCAACGCCTGCGCTGTTTCGCACTGACGCTCAGTCACTTTATCCGTGCACGTAAAGGCCGTCATACCTGCACCGACAGCGGCAGGCGTATTTGGCATAGCGCGCACAATATGCTGATGAGGAAACGCAGCTTCTAACGCGGCAATCGATGTGCCTGCTAAAACGGAAATTACCAAAGCCCCAGTCTGTAAATGCTCTGCTATCTTTGGGGCTATGTCCTCAAAGGCTTGCGGCTTTATCGCGAGTAGCACAACGTCAATTTCGCCCATAACCTTATCAGTAGGCGAAATTTCGCGGGCGCCGTCTTTGATTGCTGCCTTTGCATCTTCGCCCATATGCGGGTCAATAATATACAAATGCTGAGCAATAACGCCGCTAACAGAATCATTCAGCCAACCGCTCATTAGAGCTCCGCCCATACGGCCAGCACCAACAACAAGAAAATTTTCTGGGGTCATTAGACGTTCGCAGCCAAGTCAACCAATGCCGCGGTTAACGCATCTTCTGGCGATTTTCCGGCCCAAATCACATATTGGCAGGCAGGGTAACCTCGCTCGGCCGCATCAAGAGCCAGTGCCAGCATATCCATAGCTTGTTCGGTTTTCAGCGCCGCACCGCCGCGTAATGACTGCGCATTGCGATAAACCATAGCTTTATTCTTGTTCCAAAAATCAAAATGTCCTGCAGACAAGCGTTCATTTATGAGGCTCATCAAGCGGCAAATATCGTCAGTTCGCCCGCCCGGCAACCGTCCTTCAAAAATGAGAAACAATTGAACGGACTCGCAGGCAGCGTTCCAGGTCAAAGATATATCGTGATCGGACCATTGCCCAGGTACATTAATATGAATCTCTTCGACACTTGTGCGTTCAAAGTCATAGTGCTCAGCAATGGCAATGCGTTCAAAGACGTCAAGAGGGTTGGCTCTTACAGCGCTTGACGTATGTAATCCCGGATTAGGCCTTACACAGCGTGTATCAGCTATATTCATAGTCATTCCTACTATCTCAACCTCAGGTTTGTCCGTCAGTGTCGATTCTTCTGATAGGATTACGCTACGAAATTACGAGAAATTTACAAGATGTAGTGTTCCGCTGATTGTGGGTAACTAATTATAGCTGTGGGTAAGACATTTAAGCCTCCTTTACAGCCCACAGAGTTTCTATCCGCGACGGCGCAAACATTAGCGTAGCTGTAGATTATGTGGCAACAGGTTTGCCCCCAATTTTACCGCGGTCCGATGAAAGCGTAAGGCTTGCTGAATAAACTTAGCTCATTCTCTTATAGGATTGAGCCGGTTGTTATCTCTTTTTAGCTGTTGAAGTTTTAGCCGCCTTTTTCTTTACGGCGGGTTTTTTAGCGGCTGTTTTTTTAACCGTTGGCTTTTTCTTGGCCTTGACTGACGTTTTTGAGGCCGCTTTCTTCGTCGAAGGTTTCTTCGCTGTTCGAGTGGCCTTCTTAGCAGGCGAGAGTTTAGCAAGTTGAGCTTTTAAGGCGTCAATCTCATTGCGCTGAGCTTCAATCACTTTCTTGAACGCTTCGAACTCATCGCGTCCAACAAGGTCCATATCCGCAATTAAACCTTCGGCTCTGGCACGGCCCATGGCTTTGACCTCGTCGCCCACGCCCTTTACTGCGCCCACGGCATTAGTGAAAAGATTGGATATATCATCAAATGGTTTGGCTTTGCTTTGCATAATGGCCTCTTTTATTCTCGCGAGATTGAAGAGCGTTTGCCCTTTAAATATAGATAGGAGCGGTGTAGCACCAATCCAAGTGTTATCACTGTAAAGAATCGTCACACGTAATTGTCACGCGGGAAACTGACCATGCTTGCTAGTCTTATCAATGCCATACCCTTTCCTGACTGGATTAGTCCGGATGTGATTTCCATCGGCAGCTTTTCTGTCAAATGGTACGGCCTGTCCTATATAGCTGGAATTTGGCTCGCGCTCATTTACGCGATTTCCTGTGTGAAGAACCGCGAGATATGGATTCCCAATGGCATAACTCGTGGCAACGCCATCATTCCGAGCAAGGAAAATCTTGACGATTTGATGCTCTACGCATTGTTAGGAATTATTGTGGGTGGGCGGCTTGGGTCAGTCCTGCTGTATACGCCTGAGATAATTTTCAATGATCCCATTGCCATATTCAAGATTTGGGAAGGGGGCATGGCCTTTCATGGCGGTTTTGCAGGCGTGTGTGTGGCTGTGTGGCTGTTCGCGCGAAAGAAAAAGATAGAGATATGGCGCGTTGCCGATATGGCCGCAGTCGGTGCGCCGCTAGGCATTTTCATGGTGCGCTTATTCGGAAACTTCGTAAACCAAGAGCTATACGGACGCCCCACCAATGTACCTTGGGCCTTTATCTTCAATTCAGATCCAAATTCTTTGCCCCGCCACCCCAGCCAGCTTTACGAAGCCGCGCTTGAAGGCATTGCGCTCTGGCTGTTTATTCGCCTAGCGACACATAAGTTTAAAGCGCTGACGAAGCCCGGCACATCGGCTGGCATTTTCTTTCTCGGTTATGGTGTCTTTCGAATATTCGTTGAGTTTTTCCGCGAACCAGACGCCGCGCTATTTGGCCCATTCACACGCGGTATGAGTTACTCACTGCCTATGGTGCTTATCGGCTTGCTTATCATTTTCTTGGCCCAGCGCCGTCCGCCCGTTGCTCCTAAACGCCTTGCTGACGCGGCTGATGAGTAAGCTTAAGTCGCGTCTACAGTCGCGTATAGGCGCGGAAGGCCCGATGAGCGTGGCCGAGTATATGGCGCTCTGCCTGCTTGATCCCGTTGATGGTTATTACCCAACGCGCGACCCCCTCGGCTCGGATGGTGACTTCATTACTGCGCCTGAAATTAGCCAAATGTTTGGCGAGGTTATTGGGCTATGGTGCCTTCACAGCTGGATAGATTTGGGCCGACCGCCAACGCTGAATTTGGTCGAGCTTGGCCCCGGCCGCGGCATAATGATGAGCGACATTCTTCGTACAGCAACTGTCGATCCCGCGTTTAAGAAAGCACTTTCTGTAACACTGATAGAGGCGAGCGCTGCGCTTGAAGCTGTGCAAGCCAAGACGCTTGCCAATACAGACATCCCTGTCAATTGGACCAATGATTTATCGAAAATCGTAGATGGTCCAACCCTCATTATCGGGAATGAATTTCTCGACTGCCTACCTATCCGCCAGTTCATTCAAAAAGACCCCTTTGCAGGAAAAGCTGGCTGGCACGAACGCCTTGTCGCGCTAGATGAGAATAAACGCCTCAGCTTTGGCGTGGCCCCGATTGCAATATCAGAGCAGCTTCAAAATGATCTTCCTAGCGATATTGACGATGCGCGGGCGGACGACCTTCTGGAGATATGTCCTGCCGCACGCCAGATTATAGACGAGCTGTCCGTGCGCTTTTCTAAACATCCTTGCCGCGCGCTGTTCATTGATTATGGGCCCGAAACAACCGAATTTGGAGATACGCTACAAGCACTTAAACGGCATGAGAAAGTCGGCGTATTCTCTGACCCCGGAGATACAGACCTAACCGCGCGGGTCGATTTTGCGGCACTGCAAGAAATGGCGGGCGACGTGTCCCTTCCTGTTACTAACGCCGTGCCGCAACGCGAATTTCTGTCCAAACTTGGCATTGAAATGAGGGCGGTGGCGCTCTCAAAATCAAGTAGCAGTCCAGATGCACGCGCAAAGATAGCTCGTCAGCTCCACCGCTTGATGGACGGCGAAGAAATGGGCGAGCTTTTCAAAGCCATTTGTTTTCAATCGGTGGACCTTCCCCTGCCCCTTGGTTTTCGCGAGCTATCATGACGCCGCCGTTTAAAACGCATGAGCTGTTGCTCTCACCAACAATCAACCACGGATTTTTTGGGCGGCAAGGCGGTGTGTCATCGGCGCAATATGAAAGCCTCAATACGGGCTTTGGGTCAGCCGACACTTCGGAAAATATAACTAAGAACCGCGCACAGATAACCAAAACTCTTGGAGCTGACCATCTACTCTCGCTTCACCAAATCCATAGCCGCGAGGTTGTCGTGATTACAAAGCCCTTTTCCGAGCGGCCCAATGCGGACGGGATGGTGACACGCGAACGCGGTATTGCGCTCTCCGCATTATCAGCTGACTGCGGGCCTGTGCTATTGGCGGACGTAGACGCGGGCGTCATCGGCGCGTGTCATGCTGGATGGCGCGGGGCGCTCTCAGGTGTTACGGACGCCACGATTGAAACTATGGTCAAACAAGGCGCTACCCGAGAGAATATTTCCGCCGTGCTTGGCCCCTGCATAAGCCAGCCGAGTTATGAGGTGGGTGATGAGTTTCGCGATAATTTCATCGGCGAGCGCGAAATTTATGACCGTTTCTTTCGCCTTGGCCCCAAAAAGATTGGCGCGCCAAGCCAGCCGCATTTTGACTTAAAGGCCTTCATTTTGCACCGCCTGCACGAGGCAGGATTGACCCGAATCGCCGCTCTGCCCGACTGCACATATGCTCAGCCAAGCGAGTATTTCAGCTATCGATATAACACCCATAAAGGAATTGCTGACTATGGGCGTAATTTATCCGCGATAATGCTGCACAAGTGATTTACAATCGGGTGCGTATTCCCTAAGCACACGCAAAATCCTAATCAAATGTTAACAGGACCTTTGTCATGAAAATTATCAGCGGCACATCCAATCCAAAACTCGCCTCTGAAATTGCCGACGTGCTCGACATCCCCCTGACCTCCATGGACATAGAGCGTTTCCGCGACCAAGAAATTTTCGTTCGTATTAATGAGAATGTCCGCGGCGAGGATGTCTTTATCATTCAACCAACAGCGGCTCCTGCCAATGATCATTTGATGGAGCTGTTGATTATCATCGACGCGCTGATGCGGGCGTCTGCTCAACGTATCACAGCAGTCGTTCCTTATTTCGGATATGCGCGCCAAGACCGCAAAGTGGGCGGCCGCACCCCCATTACGGCCAAGCTTGTCGCAAATCTTATTTCTAAAGCAGGCGCAGATCGCGTGCTGACGATTGATTTGCATGCAGGCCAAATTCAAGGCTTCTTTGACATCCCAACAGATAATCTTTTTGGGCAGCCCGTATTTGAAACTGATCTTCGCGATAAGTTCTCCAAAAAGGACCGGGATAAGTTAATGTTCGTTTCCCCCGATACAGGCGGCGTGGTTAGAACACGTAGCCTTGCTAAGCATTTTAATGCGGACATCGCCATTGTCGATAAACGCCGCCCCAAAGCAGGCGAAGCCGAAGTTATGAATATCATTGGTGATGTAGCGGGCCGCAGCTGTATCTTGCTAGACGATATTATCGATTCAGGCGGAACGCTCTGTAACGCGGCCAAAGCTCTTAAAGATCACGGCGCAAACAGCGTCTCGGCCTACATTACCCACGGCGTTCTGTCCGACCCTGCCGTGAAACGCATCACGGAATCAGAGCTAACCGAAGTCGTGATTTGCGATACGATTGCCCAGCCGAAAAAAGTCCAAGACTGCGAAAAAATTCGCGAGATTTCAGTCGCTAAACTTCTCGGCGAAGCCATTCGCAGAATTGCCAATGATGAGTCAGTGAGTAAGTTATTTGGCTAAGGCGTTTTGATTTCATCAAAATAACCGAACAGACTAAGCTCTATTTCAGCCCATAAACAAGTTCGGCCGTTCCCTCGCTAGGAACCTCAAGCCACCATGTCGGAATGATCTCGTCTGGATCACGCTTGGTTCCGGGCTGATAGAGTTTTTTACCACGTAATTCCTCGTGATTATTCACCACTTTGACACGCGCCGTTTCATCTAGTGCATTGAAAAAGCTATGGGTCACAGTCCCTTTGTTTCGGCTTTTTACAACCGCGTCTGATTTTATTTGGACACTCATCGAACGCGACATGGTCAGCTCAACATCTTCATCCACAGCGAGATTATCAACGCGGCTCTCTCCCAAAAAAATCGTTTGACCGTTTTCACGTTTATCAAAAATGCGGAACGTACCTTTGGGTAGCGAGCGCGCCAGCCCATCTTCGCGGTCATTATTCAAATCGTAAGTCAGGGTCAATGATTGTGGGGTTGAGCTGGTATCAAAGGAATAAGCATCCGCTTTAAAATAGCGTCCAATTTCGACACTATCCTCATCCAAAAAGGCGATTTGTTTGGTCTGGTAAGGTTTTACGCTGACAAGGCCCGGCACGCGGTAAAGCTTATAATCGCCGACATTTTCTTCGATTGCGACTTTTGCCTTCCGCGCTGTGACAATAATTTCATCTGTGTCCATCATCGCAGCACTTGTGTAGGAAGCTGAAACCGGCATCGGATTACCAGGCGGGAGTTCAGCTTCAGAAACCCCGTGAAAAATAAGTTTAGCTATCCCTTTCTTACTATCCCCAATCGGATAGCACTGCCCTTGCAAAAAGGGCTTAGGCGGCGAGACAGCGCGTGTTTCGCGGTCACGGTTCAAGTCGCCTGCGATAATGGCGAGCGGCACATCGCTATAATCCTTCGCTGTGCCATTCGTCAGTGTCAGCCACGCCAGCAGTGACGCCTTGCGCGTGCCTGCCGGTTTGCCTTCCATCGCGCCTTTTAAATCCACGCGGTAATCTGCGCGCCAGCCAAGGCCCGATGTGAGATAGCTAATCACAACCTCTTGCTCGCCCGCTGTTTCAGCGCTGACTTGCACGCTCATGACGGGTTTAGCCGTAAGGCCGTCCTCCGCCGCGCCAAAGCTCACTCGCTCGGTGAGACCTGAGCACGACAGCGTCTCAATCTGCCCGTCTACGCGCATGACAACGCCTGTATCGCGGCGTGCTGAGATGATTTCGGCTTGCTGATTGACCACTGCGCCGCTGGCCTTATCAAAGCGCGTGAGGGTCACAATATTACCTACGGCATTTTCAAACAGGGTTGTTTTAGACAGCAGGTCATAATCAAAATTTCGTTCTAGCGTCAGCCCTGTGAACTCGCGCAATATCATAGACTGCGGGATGATGAGATCCGACACACCTTCAAAGGCTATCACGGACTTTCCTGCCGGCACATTTACTTTACGTACTTCTGTAATCAGCGCGAGATTATCAGGATAGATGGTGACGGTTGTGAGGTCTGCGGTATCGGATACAACACGCGTAATTCCATCTTCAGTCTTATTAACAACTAATGAGGGCGTAATGGGAGTCAGCTCTGGCGTTTGGGCCGCGGTGTTTTCAGCCATTTGGGCAACAGGAGCATCAATTGCAATGCTGTCTTCCCCCTCGCCGTTTGGCGCAGAAAGTCCGAGCCAGACAAGTCCAAAGACTGCTGTAATTAATCCCATGATGAGGCCTACCAGCCGCAATCCCGCCTACCAGCGCCGTGTTTCGCGTACTTTAAAGCTCAGCGTCGTCTCGCCCTGTGCTTTGACAGGCACTTTCCAAAGATAACTATAAGCGTTCTCCCGCTCGCCCTCGATAGACTCGGACATCATTTCAGTCTCTGTGTAATATCCAGCTAAGCCTTGGCGAATATGCACAAAGGTATCTTTATCGGTTGCATTTGTGACCTCATAAACCATTTCGGTTTCGTTCACTTTTTTGCTGATATCGCGGCGATTTGCGACTGTGCCTTGAATTTTCACATCAAAGGCATCGCCAATTTTAAGCGACATATCTGATCCGCCCGGAATATGACCGATACGGTCCTCGCCCATAAATTGGCTGCGCCCCTCTTGATCTTTAGTATAGACGCGAAATATACCCTGCGGCAGCGCCGTACCAAGTCCGCCCGCGCGCGAATTAGCAAAAGCAATGCGCACATCAGCAGATACGGGATTGCCTGTATTGTTGTATCCGCCTGCACGGTACTCATAGACTTTGGCTGCCGTAACCCCCTGCGCATCGACAATGCCGACTTGTTTAGTCTGGCTACTTTTGACCGTAATTTTACCAGGCAATGGATACAGATAATTATCACCTACGCGCTCCTGCGGGCTAGCTTCCGTCCCCGCATTGCGGACATTGCCTCGGTTCTGTCTCGGATTATACCCGCCGCGATTAAATTGGTTATAGTTATTGTTTTGATTGCCGACCGAGCCTGCAATGACGGAAACATTGGCATCTTTAAATGTTGTTTTAGTTCCATTTGTGAGCGTCGCCCAGCCTTGCACATCCATTTGGCCGTCATCCTCAGAGAAAACCGCAACATAGTCGGCACGCCAGTTCAATCCGCGCGTCAGATAGGTCAAGCTCGCCTCGCGCGTGCCTCCCCGTTTGCTCTCGACCTCAACGGATAATGTCGGGTCAGCGCGAAGGTTCACAGGGACGCTATCAAAAATCACGCGGGTCGGAATATCATCATCGCGCAGCACTTCGATTTTTTGTCCAATTTGAATCACCACGCCATTATTGACCGATAGTACTTTAGCTCGGTCACGCGTTTCGCGGCCTGTGCCAGGATTTGTACGTATAATTTCAACATACGTCCCAACGGCTTTTTCCATAAGCTTTTCAGGCGAGAGCAAATCAAAATCAAAATTTTGCTCGTTAATGCCAACGCCGCTGGCGACAAATGTAGCCGTTTCAGCCTGAATTTGGCTCGACACACCCGGAAGTTCAATCACTTGAGTGCCGCTTTTAAAAGTAATATCTCTTGCATCTTCGACAAGGGCGCGTCCATCGCCGTATATCGTCATTGAAAGCTCATCCGCGAATACGGGAGCGGCCAACATAAGCGAGGCAGCAACGGTTATCGCTGTCCCCATTAAAAGAGTTGCAAAACGTGTCATTGATGACCTCCCCGTGATTATATATCTTATATCATGCCCAAATATGCGTGATTCCACAAATTTTCACTGCAGATGATTGGCAGCGTTTGATATAGCGATGATTTTCACCTATTAATGCGAGTATAAGGCGTAAATACGGCGGTTTTGAACGCATGTTTTACTTGCCTTTCTAGGTGACTTGCTCTAATTCGCCCATCAATTATGTAACTTTTCCCAGAATTGGGTAAGGCCGCCGTTCGGGCGGCGCTTTTTATTGGGATATACGGGCCAGTTTAGCGCCTAAAAATAAGGACGAAGAAGATGTCTATCTGTCTTGATGTAAATGTTCGTGAAAACACTGGCACGGGTAATGCCCGCGCCGCTCGCCGTGCAGGCATGGTACCGGGCGTAATTTACGGCGGCGACGAAGCCCCTATTGCGATTTCTGTGAAGTACAACGAAATGCTTAAAGCAATTAACTCTGGTCAGTTCCTGTCCAACATGATCGAGCTTTCGCATGACGGCAAAAAGCAGAAAGTCCTGACTAAGGATGTTGATTTTCACCCCGTCTCTGACATGCCTGTACATGTCGATTTTTACCGCGTGACAGCCAAGTCTATCATTGAAGTTGAAGTCAGCGTGACCTTTATCGGTGAAGACGTTGCGCCTG
>CAZFWZ010000032.1:0-25750 GCA_964522765.1 uncultured Caulobacterales bacterium
TCTATTCGGTGTCGGTTCACCTGGTGTAGCCCTTCGCAGCGAGCCTAACCGTTCGAATCCGCGGGGGGCTCTCGCGGCGCATATTCTTGGGTTTTCTGACACAGATATGCACGGCGTCGCGGGAGCAGAAAAAGCATTTGAGGCGGAGCTGTCGAAACATAACGCGCCGCCCACGGCGCTATCCATAGATATGCGCGCGCAACATGCCCTGACAGATGTACTTCGCGAAGACATGGCGCTTTTTCAGGCCTTGTCTGCGGCTGGCGTCGTGCTTGATATTAAGACAGGCGAGATTATGGCTATGACAAGCCTGCCCGATTATGATCCAAATGTGCCGGGCGCAACATTGCCTGAAAACCGCTATAATCACGCCGCAATGTCGACCTATGACCTTGGGTCGGTGTTCAAGCCTATCACAATAGCTCTGGCGCTAGAAACCAAGACGTCAACGATAAGTGAAACATTCCCAGTGCAAAAGCCATTTAAAGTGTCGATTAAATATATCCGCGATGATCATCCGTCCAAGGTGCCTCTGTCGATGCCTGATATATTAGCAGAAAGTTCAAATCGCGGCACGGCAATGCTGGCTTTGCGAGCGGGCGGAGATGCGCAACAGCAGTTTTTCAAAGACCTTGGGTTATTTGACCGCGTGCCTTATGAGCTTGCAGAATCTGCGAAGCCTCAAGTGCAGCGGACTTGGCCAGATTTGACAGTCGCAACAACGTCTTATGGGCATGGTATTTCCGTCACGCCTCTGGCGTTTGCAGCGGCAACGGGCGCGATGTTAAACGGCGGCGAGTATATCGCGCCAACAATTCTGCGCCGCGATGCCGCTAACCCTATTCAGGCGCGCCGCGTCTTAAGCCCTGAAACTTCTCAAGCTGTTGCCGATATGATGCGTTACGTCGTCACAAATGGCACGGGTAAAAATGCTCGCGCGCAAGGTTACGGCGTCATGGGTAAGACAGGAACAGCTGATAAACCCGCTGTTGGCGGTTATGACGAACTACGTCTTGTAACCTCTTTCATTTCTGCCTTTCCTTATGAGAGCCCGCGCTATGTCGTTATGATAACTTATGACGAACCCAAAGCGCTCCCCACTGATTGGGGTTATGCGACATCAGGGTGGAACGCGGCCAAGACAACCAAAAAAGTTATCACACGTATAGGCCCAATCTTAGGGGTGGAGCGCAGTGAACCTGCTCTGGCTCAAGCCGGCTTCTTTACTGATGGAGCTTTGCCGTAATGCCGATGCTCTCTCAGTTAACCGATTTAAGACTTGCAGATGACGTCGAGATTTCGATGATTACGGCCGACAGCCGTAAGGTGGTTGCGGGCGCGCTTTTTGCGGCCATTCCTGGGACGGCGTTTGATGGCCGAGACTTTATCGAAAACGCAATTGCCAGAGGCGCAAGCGCTATTCTCTCGACGAAAGGTCTGGCTGAAATGCCGATTGCCTATATTGGTGTTGAAGAGCCTCGCCTGACATATTCGCAGATTGCCGCACGTTTTCATGCAGGTCAGCCAGACATTTTGGTGGCCATGACAGGGACGAATGGAAAAAGTTCAACTGTTGAATTTCTACGTCAAATTTGGGCGTATGCAGGGTTGAAAGCGGCGTGTTTTGGAACGCTAGGTGTGCAGTCACCGCAGGGCTATCAACCGCTTACGCATACAACGCCAGATGCGCTGGCCCTTCATAAAACGCTTTCTGAACTTCAAGCGAATGGCGTGAGCCATGCTGCGATGGAAGCGTCCTCACATGGGCTTGATCAATATCGTCTCGATGGCGTGCAAATTACAGCAGCAGGCTTTTCAAATCTTACGCAAGATCACTTTGATTATCACGCAACGATGGAAGAGTATTTCAATGCTAAAGCAAGGCTTTTCACTGAGCTAACGCCAGCAGATGCGCCTGTTGTCATTAACGTAAATGATGAATTTGGGCGGCGGCTTTCCGATATCTGCAAAGCGCGCGGACAAGATGTCATGCGCGTAGGGTGGACTGGCGAGGATATTCGCATTGATGAAGTTATGCCGCGCCGCGCGAGCCAAGTGCTCACTCTCATTGTGCGCGGGACGCGTTATAAGGTCGAGCTCCCGCTAGCGGGAGAGTTTCAAACGCTCAATGCGATTTCCGCGCTGGGTCTTGCTATTGCGACAGGTGTGGCGAAGGATACAGCGGTGGCGGCACTCGGTCATTTATATGGTGTGGCGGGACGCATGGAACGTGCGGGTCAGCACCCAAATGGCGCGCCTGTATTTGTTGATTTTGCCCACACTGAAGATGGGCTTGAGAAATTACTGCGATCTGTCAAGCCGCATACTATGGGCAAGATTGTTCTTGTTTTCGGATGCGGCGGTGACCGCGATCCTGATAAGCGTGCAAAGATGGGCCGTACAGCCGCAAAGCTCGCGGATGACGTCATAGTGACGGATGATAATCCGCGCACCGAAAACGCGGCCTCCATTCGTAAGGCTGTTATGGTTGGGTGTCCTGACGCTGCCGAGATAGGTGACCGGGCCAATGCAATTGGAGAAGGACTCTCGCGTCTTGGACCGAAAGACTGCCTCGTCATTGCCGGCAAGGGCCATGAGCAAGGCCAGATCATTGGTGATCAAATTATACCTTTTTCTGACGCCAAAGTCGTGCGCCGCAAGATTAAGGCGCTTACTTTAAAGGACGGACAAAATGTTTAAGCCGCTTTGGACATCAATTGAAGCTGCTGAAGCCGTCGGCGGAACCGCTACAGGTGAGTGGGAGGTCTCGGGGATTTCTATTGATAGTCGCACGCTACAGGCTGGCGATCTTTTTGTGCCGTTAAAAGATGTGCGCGATGGTCATGATTTTATTCCTGCGGCGCAGGAAAAAGGCGCTCACGCTGTGATGAGTGAGCGTGAAGGGTTTGCCTCCTCGCTCTTGGTTGATGACACGCTAAGTGCTCTTACGAAGCTTGGGCGGGCCGCTTGCGAGCGTTCGAATGCTCTTAGGATTGGCGTCACGGGCAGCGTTGGTAAGACCAGTGTTAAAGAGGCGCTTGCTCATATGTTCGAAGGATTTGGGGACACGCATAAATCTATAGCGTCATATAATAATCATTGGGGCGTGCCGCTCACGATGGCGCGTATGCGAAAGACGGCTGAGTTTGGCGTGTTTGAAATGGGTATGAACCACGCAGGCGAAATGTCGGCTTTATCCAAACTTTTATTGCCTGAAATTGCTTTAATCACAACGATCGCGGGCGCGCATCTTGCTCACTTTAAAAATATTGAAGCCATTGCTCAGGCCAAGGCGGAAATTATTGACGGGCTCGCCGAAGGCGGCACACTCATTCTCAATGGGGATAATGAATATACACCTCTTATAAAATCTATCGCGAAGACTGCGGGTCTAAACCCTAATCAAATTATGACCTTTGGCCATGCAACAGAAAATGATGTCGCAATTGTTGATGTGCGCACCCATCCGCAAGTTACGAATATTCGCGTGCGGATTGGCGCGCAGCAAATTGATATAACAACGCCGCTGATTGGCGACCATTGGGTTAGCAATCTCGCCGCCTGTATGGCCGCGGCTAAAGCGGCAGGCATTGACCTTCGTAAAGCGGCGCGCCGCTTTAGGACTATGGGCGCTATTGCGGGCCGTGGGAAACAGCACCAATTAAACATTGGCGGCAAAGATATCACGTTGATAGACGAAAGTTACAACGCCAATCCGGCGTCTATGCGAGCTGCGATTGACGTTCTCTCCCGCGCGAGCGGGCGAAAGCTTGCTGTGCTTGGCGACATGTTTGAGCTTGGCGCGGATGAGCTTAAGTTTCATTCTGAATTATCCCAGCCTTTAGAAACTGCTGATGTGGCGCGTGTCTTTGTAACAGGCGAATGTATGCGCGTTCTGAAAGGGACCTTGCCGCAAACTATGCGAGCTGCATGGTGCAAGGATTGGGAAATGGCCAAAGATGCACTCCTATCAGAACTGCAAGATGGCGATACAATTTTAATTAAAGGCTCAAATGCCACAGGTTTGGGCAAGCTTGCGAACGCGCTTGTTGAAGAAGGACGCTCCTAATGTTTTATGAATGGCTCGCTGGATATTCTGACCAGTTTCAGTTTTTCAATCTATTTAATTACATAACGTTCCGTACAGGCGGGGCGTTGATGACATCTATGCTTATCGCTTTTGTATTAGGGCCGCGTGTTATTCAATCGCTTCGCTCTAGGCAGGGCAAGGGGCAACCTATTCGCGAAGATGGCCCTGAAGGTCACATCATAAAAAAAGCGGGCACACCGACAATGGGTGGGCTTTTGATTTTACTCTCTGTTTCGCTTTCTTCCTTGCTTTGGGGTGACTTGAAAAGCCCATTCCTTTGGACTGTTTTTCTCGTGACTTTAGGATATGGGTTAATTGGATTTTATGATGATTATCTCAAGGTTTCTCGGCAAAATCCAAAAGGTTTTTCAGGTAAAATAAAGCTTGTTCTGGAATTCGCAATTGCGGCTGCAGCCGTATATGTTTTAACGGCTGCTTTTCCGCAGACGCCAGATAATTTTGAAACAGGATTAGCGATACCGCTTTTGAAAAACTTCACTGTAAACCTTGGCGTCTTCTTTATCCCATTTGGCTGCCTTGTTATTGTAGGTGCGTCCAATGCAGTAAACCTCACTGATGGTCTAGACGGTCTTGCGATTGTACCTGTGATGATTGCTTGTATGAGCTTTATCTTGATTGCTTACTTTGTTGGGAGCTCAATTTTTTCTAATTATCTTGGTGTGCCTTACATCCCAGGCTCATCAGAAGTCTGCGTCTTTCTTGGCGCCATCGTCGGGGCGGGTCTGGGCTTCCTTTGGTATAATGCCCCCCCTGCAATGGTCTTCATGGGGGACACGGGTTCATTGGCTCTTGGCGGCGCGCTAGGCACCACAGCGGTCGCCGTCAAACACGAAATTGTTCTGGCGATTATTGGGGGTCTCTTTGTGCTCGAAGCTGTCTCTGTGATTGTACAGGTCGCGTCATTTAAACTCACGGGAAAGCGCGTGTTTCGTATGGCGCCTATCCATCATCACTATGAAAAAAAGGGGTGGGCCGAACCCACTATTGTTATTCGTTTCTGGATTATCGCCATCATCTTGGCGCTAATCGGATTATCTACACTCAAGCTGCGTTAGGTTTATTCATTGTTATGATCAAAGCTGCTTCATTTAAAGATCAAGACGTTGCTGTGTTCGGGCTCGGACGCACAGGGTTGACGGCTGCAAAGTCACTCGCGGCTGGCGGCGCTCGCGTACATGCATGGGACGATAGAGAGGAGGCACGTGAGCAAGCTCAATCAGAAGGGATTAATTTAACGGATCTAACCACGTCTGATTGGCATGATTATGAAGCTTTAGTTCTGTCTCCGGGCGTGCCGCACAAACTGCCAAAACCGCATTGGACAGCGCAGCGCGCCGAGGCTGCGGGCGTGCCAATTATTTGTGATATCGAAATTTTTGCTAGAGAGTTTAACGCGCGTGCAAAAGGCAATCGCCCGAAGATCATTGCGATTACGGGTACGAATGGGAAATCAACAACAACAGCTTTGACGGCGCATATATTGTCAGAGTGTGACCGCGCGGTTCAAATGGGCGGGAACATTGGGCGAGGTGTTTTGGACTTGGACCGTATGCATGCAGGTATGGTTTATGTGCTGGAATTATCATCATATCAACTTGAGCGTAGCCCAAGCCTTCATGCAGATGTGGCGGTGTTTTTGAACCTTTCGCCAGATCATTTGGACAGACATGGTGATCTAAATGGGTATGAGGCGGCAAAGCGAAATATATTTAATAATCAGACTGCGGAAGATACAGCGATTATTGGCGTAGATAATCCCGAAGGCCGCCGTCTCTGTACGGCAATGACTGCGCGTAATGGGCGAAGCGTTATCCCGATTTCAGGCCGTAAATCACTGGGCCGAGGCACCTGCGTTATAAAGGGAAAGCTTTATTGTGCACAAAAGCGCACTGTGAATGAAGTTGCGGATTTAACGCGTGCTGGCGGTTTAGAAGGAACACATAACTGGCAGAACGCTGCTGCTGCTTACGCGGCTGTTTCGGCGCTTGGGATAAAGACGGATAAAATCGGAAAAGCCATTTTAAGTTTCCCGGGTCTCGCGCACCGTATGGAAACGATTGGGTCTGTAGGGCGGATACGTTATGTCAACGATAGTAAAGCCACAAATGCGGATGCCGCGCGTCAGGCGCTTGCAAGTTATAAAAATATTTATTGGATTGCTGGCGGTGTGCCCAAAGAGGGCGGCATTGAACCGTTGTCAGATTTGTTTGGAAATGTGAAAAAAACTTATTTGATTGGTGAAGCTGCAAAAACATTTGCGAAAACACTTAAAACGACGAAACAAGATTGTAAAATCTCTGGCACGCTTGAAGCGGCTATTCTTTGCGCGACTAAAGATGCTCTCGCGTCTAATAAAACAGATGCTATTATTCTACTCGCGCCAGCTTGCGCCAGTTTTGACCAGTTTAAGAATTTTGAGACGCGTGGGGACGCCTTTCGGGATAAAGCTCAAGAGATAATTACTATTTTTGAACGCGAAAAAGCCCGCAATAATTCAGCGAAACAGGCGAACGCTAAATCTGGAGCAGCCGCATGATTAGTGCGACTATCCACCCAGCCCGTTCAAACCGATCACCCATTTTTGAATGGTGGCGCAGTGTGGATCAATTAACGCTGAGTCTTTTGGTCTGCCTCATCGCTGCTGGATTAATACTCTCTATGGGCACCTCACCAGCTGCGTCTGCCCGGCTAGAATATGCCAACCCGTTTAACTTTCTATACCGCCACGCAATTTTTGCAGGACTAGGACTTTCGAGCGCCGTCGTCATATCTATGATGGGGTCAACTTTTGCGCGCCGTCTTGGCTTAATTGCTCTGGTCTCGTCTGTCATTTTAATGGCGGCTTTGCCGTTCATTGGGTATGAAGTGAAAGGGGCAACGCGCTGGATTAGATTAGGTTCGCTTGGCTTACAGCCTTCTGAATTTGCTAAACCTGCCTTTATTGTTTTTGCGGCGTGGATGTTCGCTATGAAAAAACGCGATCCAAGTCTGCCGGCTGTGGGAATTGTTTTTGCGACTTATCTCCTTTTAATTGCCTTTCTTATCCAGCAGCCTGACTTTGGGCAGTCCTTCCTTTTAACGCTCAGCTTTGCAGCCGTGTTTTTCTTCGCTGGTGTCTCTTTGGGATGGGTGTTTATTATGATGGGGCTGTCTCTTTTTGGAGCTGTCACGGCCTATTTTGCTTTGCCTCACGTTCAAGACCGCGTGAACCGGTTTTTAAATCCCGAAAATTCTGACACGTATCAAACTGATAAAGCGCTTGAAGCGATTGCTAATGGCGGATTTTTAGGCCGAGGACCCGGTGAGGGTACAGTGAAACATTCTGTGCCAGACATTCACACGGATTTCATTTTTGCTGCAACTGTTGAGGAGTTTGGCTTTTTGATTTCACTGGTTCTGATTGCCATGCTTAGCGGCTTCGTTTTGCGTAGCTTTAGAAATGCGCTCAAATTAAATGACTACTTTTCGCAGCTCGCTGTAGCGGGCCTATCGACTATGGTGGGTATGCAAATCGTTATTAATTTATTCGTGAATTTAAATATGGCGCCTCCCAAAGGCATGACGTTGCCGTTCATTAGTTACGGCGGCTCGTCTATGCTCGCGCTTTGTTTTACCGCCGGCCTAATTCTGGCTTTTACGCGCCATCGTCCGGGAGCTTATGGCTATGGCGACTAATCGCCTCTTACTGGCGGCAGGCGGTACGGGCGGACATATGTTTCCTGCCCAAGCTCTCGCGGAGCACCTCTCGGCGCAAGGCTGGGAGATAGCCATGGTTACCGATGCGCGCGGAAAGCTCCACGCCAAAGACATTCCGGCTGACCCCATCCGCGAAGTCTCTGCCGCGACGATTAATCCGCGTAAGCCTATTGCAGCCATTAAAGGCTTGATGAAACTCGCCAATGGCATGAATGAAGCTAAATCTTTTATGCGAGGATGGAAACCTGATGTTGTTGCAGGTTTTGGTGGCTACCCTGCTTTTCCAGCTGTTAAAGCGGCTCAAGCTTTGAAAATACCTACAGTGCTTCATGAACAAAACGCCGTTTTGGGGCGAGTCAATAAAGTGCTCGCAAAAGAGGCACATGTTATTGCGACAGGTTTTGAACGTTGCGATAAAGTCCCCGTAGGCGTAAAAACTGTTTGCACAGGTAACCCGCTTCGCGCTCAAATCATGGACGCAATTCCGGTAGGATATACGGCTCCTAAAACAGATATTTACCTGACGATTGTTGGCGGCAGTCTTGGCGCGAAGCTCATTTCTGAAACGGTGCCAGCCGCTATCGCTATGCTTCCAGCGGAGATGCAAAAACGTCTCGTCGTTGTGCAGCAAACACGCGCGGAATATCTCGAAGACGCGCAAGGCATTTACAAACAAGCCGGCGTCCGCGCGATCTGCGAGAGTTTTTTCTCTGATATTCAAACCCACCTCGCGAAAGCGCATTTTGTTGTTGGGCGGGCCGGGGCAAGCAGCGTGTCTGAAATCGCCATAATGGGGAAGCCATCACTGCTTGTTCCGCTAAAAATTGCCATGGATGATCATCAGACAATTAATGCATTGGCACTAAAAGACCTTGGAGCTGCCGATATTCTGCCTGAATCAGAGTTTACCGCAGAGGGAGTAAAAACTACCCTCTTGGAGAGACTAAATGATTCGACCTGGCTTGAGACCGCTTCCAAATCCGCCCGCAGTGCTGCGCGTTCCGACGCCACCGCCGCCCTTGCAGATTTGGTTGTCCAAGCCGCAAAGCAAAGTTAAGACTATGCCTAATAAACGCCCTGCAACTAAACTCCCGTTTGAACCGGGCATTATCCATTTTATCGGCATAGGCGGTATCGGCATGAGTGGTATTGCCGAGGTTATGCTCAATCTTGGCTATACCGTCCAAGGCTCGGACGCGCGCGAAAATCCCAATGTCGCGCGATTGCGCAAATTGGGGGCGACAATTTTTATTGGCCAGAAAGCAGAGCAGGTTCAGGGGGCAGGGGCTATTGTGATGAGCTCAGCGATTAAAGCTGATAATGTTGAGCTTATCGAAGCTCGCGCGCGTTCTATTCCTGTTGTGCGCCGCGCTGAAATGCTGGCCGAGCTCATGCGCCTAAAATGGGCGGTCGCCATTGCGGGTACGCATGGCAAGACGACCACGACGACAATGATGGCGGCTGTCATGGAAGGCGGCGGCCTTGATCCGACTGTTATTAACGGCGGCATTATTAATGCCTACGGCTCTAATGCAAAACTGGGTGCCGGTGATTGGATGGTTGTCGAAGCGGATGAATCCGATGGCTCATTTCTAAAGTTACTGGGCACGATTGCGATTGTGACGAATATCGATCCTGAACATATGGAGCATTACGGTGATTTCGATACGCTGCGAGCGGCCTTTGATAATTTTGTCGAGAACTTACCGTTTTACGGCTTTGCAGTTTTGTGCATTGACCATCCCGAAGTGCAGGCGCTTGTGAGCCGCGTTACAGATCGGCGCGTCGTGACCTATGGCTTCAACCCTCAGGCCGATGTGCGCGCGGAGAATGTGCAGCTAGAGACAAGCGGCTCGCGTTTTGATGTTGTTTTTCGCAGCCGCGATGGGGAAGAAGAGCGCTGGGACGGCCTCTTCTTACCGATGGCGGGCAAGCACAATACGCAAAATGTTTTGTCCACGATTGCTGTCGCCCGCGAGCTGAATATCACGCAAGAACAAGTGCGCTCGGCATTGGCGGGTTTTGGGGGCGTGAAACGCCGCTTTACAAATGTTGGTGAATGGAACGGCGTTACGATTATTGATGACTATGGCCACCACCCCGTTGAAATTAAAGCCGTGCTTCAGGCCGCGCGTCAGGTTAGCCGCGGTAAGGTTCATGCCGTTGTGCAGCCGCATAGATACTCGCGTCTCGCAGACTTGTTCGAAGATTTCTCAACCTGCTTTAACGATGCAGATGCCGTTTATGTGGCAGATGTTTACGCGGCAGGCGAGGCCCCAATTGAAGGTATTAGCGGCCCCGATCTTGTGCGTAGTCTCGGCAATTTTGGACATAAAAACACGCTGTCTATTACCAAAGATAATTTAGCCGCTACTTTGAAGCCCAATCTAAAAGCGGGCGACCTTATTGTCTGCCTCGGCGCGGGCGATATCACCTATTGGGCCGAAACGCTTGCGGAAGATTTGGAAGGGCTGAAATGAGGTACTTATTAATAATAGTAATTATTCTGAATACTCTGCGCGCGCTAGGAACGTTATTCAGTTATTTTTCGCAAATTGGTATTGATAGTCTCGCTAAAATTGGTGGTGCTTTGGATATGGTTGTATTTCCAGTTTCCATGGTGATCATAGCAACTGCTTTATTGCAAATTTATCCTTCCAAAGAAAAACCTAACTCCATTGAGTAATCTGTCCAATATATTACCCGCTGTGCGCGGCAAGCTGTCTTTTGATGTGCCGCTTGCGCCTTATACTTGGCTGCGTGTTGGCGGGGCGGCAGACGCTTTATTTATCCCCAAGGACGAAGCTGATCTCGCGCATTTCCTAAGCTCCACACCGGAGGATATTCCTGTCACTATTTTGGGCGTGGCGAGCAATACATTGGTGCGGGACGGCGGCGTGCGCGGCGTGGTTATTCGTCTTGGCCCTAGCTTTGCGAAAGTCACGACGGACGGGCTTCGCGTCACGGCGGGCGCGGCGGCCTTGGATAATAAAGTAGCGCGAGACGCCGCTAAAGCCGGGATTGCCGGGCTTGAGTTTTACGCGGGTATTCCGGGCACGATTGGCGGCGCGCTGCGTATGAATGCGGGCTGTTACGGCGGAGAAACTAAGGATGTGCTCCAATCTGTTGTGGCGCTAGACAGGCGCGGACGGCGGCAAGTGATGAGCCTAGAGGATATGGGTTACGCCTATCGTCATTCTGATGCGCCGCAGGATTTGATTTTCACTGAGGCTAATTTCAAAGGCAGGGCTGATAACCCTGCCGCTATTGCCGAGCGTATGGACGCGATTACGGCACGCCGCGAAGACAGCCAACCTATTCGCGAGAAGACTGGCGGCTCCACCTTTAAAAACCCCGACCAAGATCAAAGCGGTGGGCGCGGCGCGTGGCAAGTTATTGATGCGGCAGGCGGGCGCGGATTTCGTGTTGGCGGCGCGCAAATGAGTGAAAAGCACTGCAACTTTATGATCAATACAGGTGAGGCGAGCGCCGCCGATCTTGAGGCACTTGGCGAAACAATCCGCGAGAAAGTTAAGGCGAGCGAAGGCGTTGAACTGCAGTGGGAAATTAAACGTATGGGAGATGCCGTATGACACAGCGTGTTGTAGTCCTTCTGGGCGGCGTTTCCGCAGAACGCGAAGTCTCACTTGTCTCAGGTCAAGCGATTGCCGCTGCGTTAACGGATGAAGGTTTTGATGTCACGCCCATTGATGCGGGCATGAACCTTTGGGAGCAGCTATGCTCTGCTAAGCCCGATGTGATTATCAATGCGCTGCACGGGGAGTGGGGCGAGGATGGCCGCGTGCAAGGCGTGCTCGATTTATATGGTAAGCCATATTCTCATAGCGGCGTCATGGCGTCGGCACTCGCGATGGATAAGCACCGCTCAAAAGCCGTTTTGCGCGAGGCCGGCATCACGACGGCTAAGCACAAACTTGTACCGCGCGAGGAGGCCGCTCGAGCTCACATAATGCCTGTGCCTTATGTGATTAAACCTAATACTCAAGGATCCTCCGTCGGGATTTATCTTGTGCGAGATGATAGCCTCCCTCCGCCCCAAGATATGCTGACCAATGAAGATATGGGCGATATGGTTATGGCCGAGCAATATATCGCAGGGCGAGAGCTCACAGTGGCTGTGATGGACGGCAAAGCTATCTGCGTGACTGAAATCGTACCGAAAACGGACTGGTATGATTACGAGGCCAAATATGGCGACGGCGGTTCTGTGCACAGGCTTCCTGCCGATATTCCCGCCGCGGCGACAGAGCTTGCCTTAGAGTGGGCGTCTTTAGCCCATGATGCGCTCGGTTGCCGCGGTATTTCGCGCGCTGATTTTCGCTTTGATGACACTAATTTGAAAAAAAATGCATCAAAAGCTGACATAGTAAACAAAATGGTAATGCTTGAAGTGAATACTCAACCTGGAATGACTGCGACATCGTTGGCCCCTGAACAGGCCGTGCATGTGGGTCTGTCTTTCGCACAGCTCTGTCGCTGGATGGTTGAGGATGCTTCATGGCCAAGGTAAAAGTAAAAGCTAAACCCAATTCAAATAAGCGCGTAAGTTCGCTTAAACCTGGGCTTCGGGGTGCACGCAATGTCATGGCCGCGCAAATGCGCGCGTCGACACATTCGCGCGGTGCCGCCTTTCGCTTTTGGGGCACAGTCGCTTTCGTTATTTTTTCGACAATATTTGGTGCGCTCTGGCTTGGGGGTTACCTGCCGGCCGTAAAACAGATGGGGGCAGATTTTAAACGTGACCGCTTGATGGCGGTAGGGTTCGTTGTAGACCGTATTGATGTGATGGGTGAAGGCCGTCTGCGCGAAGATGATGTGCGCCGCGCGCTAGGCATATACCCGGGACAGTATTTTTTCGAACCCGACCTTAAGGACGCGAAAGCCCGTGTCGAGAGCCTGTCTTGGGTCGACCATGCGCTGGTACGCCGCCTTTGGCCTGACCGCGTTGTGGTTCAAATTATAGAACGGAAACCTTATGCGCTTTGGCAAAATGATGGCCTCATCAAACTCATTGATGCTGAAGGGACTGTAATTTCCGATGCAGATCCTACGCAATTTGCAGGGCTAGACCTCATCGTGGGCGAAGGTGCGGCCGAAGCCGCTCCAAGGTTTCGATCTGAACTTGCGGCATTGCCAGAGCTTTCAGGCCGTTTGGATGCCATGATTTATGTGAACGGCTCGCGCTGGGATATATTGCTTGATGATCGCCAGACTCGGATTCAGCTTCCTGCAAAGGAGCGAAAGGCTGCGCTCGCTAAATTGGCTCAATTGCAATTAGACACGCAAATACTTGACCGCGAAATTGCCGTTATTGACCTTCGTCTTACGGACCGTATTACGCTGACACCGCTGCACACCGATAAGTCGGTACGCTTGAGCACAGATAAACTGAAAAAAGACCGCGCTTAGATTATGTTTCTCAAGAGTTCACAAAAGCGGCCAGAAACGGCAGCTGTCCTAGACATAGGAACGAACAAAGTCGTCTGCCTCATCGGGCAAAAGGACGAGAATATGGGCGTGCGCTTACTTGGCTACGGCTTTGGCGTCAGCGCAGGTCTTAAAGGCGGCGTTGTTGTTGATATGGATGCGGCTGAGGCTGGTATCCGGACTGCCGTAGAAAAGGCCGAACGCCACGCGGGGATTGCTGTTCATTCTGTTTCCGTGAATGTGTCCACGCGGTCGCTGCGGAGCCAGCATATGACCGTACAAACCGAATTTGCCACAGGCGAGGTCGCTGACCGCGATCTTACCCGTGTTATGGCCAGTAGTTTGTCCGAACTGGCGCAGCCAGAAAACGCCATTATTCACGCGATTCCTATTAATTATAGCGTTGATGGCGAACACGGTATTCGGGATCCGCGCGGTATGTTTGGCTCGCGCCTCGGTGTAGACATGCATTTTGTACTAGCCGGCATAGGCCCGCTGCGAAACCTCGCCCATACAGTTGAGCGCTGTCACTTACGCATAAATTCGGCGACTGTCTCCTCATATGCTGCGGGCACAGCTGTGCTAACCGAGGATGAAAAAGATCTTGGCGTGACGGTCATTGATATGGGCGCGGGAATAACAACTATTGGGATATTTCGCGACAATACATTAGTTCATATTGATGCCTTGCCCGTCGGAGGGCAGTCTGTGACCAATGATATCGCCCGTGGTCTCGTGACGCCAATGGAGGCCGCAGAGCGCATTAAATTTATCTATGGTTCGGCCTTACACGGCGCGGATGACGACCATTTCATGGTGCCGTGTCCGCCAATGGGCGCACAGGATGAGCTGCATTATCAGCCCAAATCACTGTTAACCTCGATTGTGAGGTCTCGCGTTGAAGAGACCTTCGAGATTATTGCTAACCGTATCGCGGATGCAGGACTCGAGAGCTATTCGGGCCGCCGTATCGTTCTGACAGGCGGAGGCTCACAGCTCAACGGAGTGCCAGAAGTGGCTGAACTCGTCTTTAATAAACGTGCCCGCATTGGGAAGCCTGTGGGGATTATGGGGCTGAAAGAAACGCTATCAGGGCCAGACTTTGCCGTCGCAGCAGGTATATTAAAGAGCAGGTTTTTGGAAAGCGAAGAGGCTATATCCGGTCCTCCTGATTTATCAGGGCGGCGCTATCGTCAACGCCGCTATTCTGGCGGCGCTATGGGGCGCTCGCTGCAATGGCTGAAAGAAAACTTCTAAAACTGTGCGGTCTGCGAGCGATTTAGGGCCGCATCTATGCATATTTAATGAAAATAGTTAACAGAATTAACACCCAGTTAACCGAATTGGGCGCATGTATATTCATCGTCTATTTACTATAATCGGGTGTCCAAATCATGAGCATTTCTCTCTCCTTACCAAAAGCGGTAGAACTTAAGCCCCGCATAGTCGTTATCGGTGTCGGCGGCGCAGGCGGTAATGCCGTAAACAATATGATTAATGCAGGTCTAGACGGCGTTGATTTTGTCGTCGCTAATACGGACGCGCAGGCGCTCGCATTGTCTAAGGCCGACCGCAAGGTTCAGCTTGGCGGAGGCATCACAGAAGGCCTTGGGGCTGGCATGCGTCCAGAAGTCGGTGAACAGTCTGCCCTTGATAGTATGACAGAAATTCTTGAGCACATTGAAGACGCGCATATGCTTTTCGTGGCTGCCGGTATGGGCGGAGGCACAGGCACAGGCGCGGCTCCCGTTATTGCACAGGCTGCACGTGAGCGCGGTATTTTGACGGTCGCGATTATTACAAAGCCGTTCCAGTTTGAAGGTTCGCGCCGTATGAAACTCGCCGAAGAAGGCATTACGCGTCTTGAGGAATCTGTTGACACGATCATTACGATTCCAAACCAAAACCTATTCCGAGTCGCCACAGAACAGACGACAATGTCTGATGCTTTTGCAATGGCGGATGAAGTCCTGCACAGCGGCGTGCGCGGTATTACCGACCTTATGGTCGTGCCCGGCCTTATAAATCTTGATTTTAATGACGTTCGTACAGTGATGGACGAAATGGGCAAAGCCATGATGGGCACGGGCGAAGCGACGGGTGAGCGCCGCGCAATCGAAGCGGCCGAATCCGCAATTTCCAATCCTTTGCTTGACGATGTATCGCTTAAAGGTGCGCGCGGCGTGCTTATCAATATTACGGGCGGCCGCGATCTCACTCTCTTTGAAGTCGATGAAGCGGCTAGCCTCATTCGCGCCCAAGTCGACGAAGATGCCAATATCATTGTCGGGTCTGCTCTTGACCCTGATCTAGATGGTATTGTGCGCGTATCCGTTGTCGCCACGGGTGTTGGGTCGCAATTTGCGTCTGTTACGCCGCCGTTAGCTCGCACTAAACCCGCTGAGACGCCCAAGCATCGCTATCAGGAAGAGGTTGAAGCTGTAGAGCCCGAAGAAAATTTCGATTTTGAAGAGGAAGCGGCTTACGCCTCTGATGTATCGCCAGTGCAGGCGCATCCCTCTGCCGCCTCAAACGCACGGCAGGGATTATCCCGCCTGCAGCCAACATCGCAGACGCCGCCGCCTATGCCTGCTGAAACGCCAGCCTCAGAGGAGCCGAGCTATCAGGCACCGCGTCCTTATCCGCCAAGAATACAAGTTGAAGAGCCTACTCCGGCTGTAGCTCCGGCGCCGCCTGCGCCCCGAGCGGAACGTCAAGCCATTGTCAAAGGACCTTTCGGAGGGTTTTTTGGACGCAAGAAAGCTGCGCCAGCCGCCGCTGTTCAGCCTGCAGCTGAAACGCCGCGTCCAACGGCTCATTCGCAAAGCTCGCGCCGCGCGCCAGCAACAGGGGAGCTGTTCGGCGATTCTATGGATGATGAATTGGAAATTCCGGCCTTTTTACGCCGTCAAAATCGTTAGACTCGAAACTTTGTTTAGAACTTGGTGTTTTTCATTAGGCCCAATGTTAAAAACGCCGCGTTTTTTCGCGGCGTTTTTTTTTGTTAAAATGCAGTCACTTACAAAAATGTAACTCGCTAATGGTGGTCACCGTAACATAGAGAAACATGGCTTTAGTTGAGCTCTATGAGTTGTTTTCTTATATGAATACTAGGTGTATGATTAATATGATTCTATTGTGGGAATTAGGCATCTGATCTGATTGGATTATTATGGCGGATACAACACCTCTTTCTCAAATCCCAGTTTTGGTGCGGCGTCAATCTACGCTTAGCAATACGGCCATGTGCGCGGGTGTTGAGCTTCACGGGGGCGAGCACTCCCGTCTTGTCATGCGTCCTGCGCCGATAGGGACGGGTCTAATGTTTATCCGCACCGATATTACGGATAGAGACAACAAAATTCACGTTCGCCCCGATGCGGTTACGGGCGTGAAAAATTGTACAACTTTATCGAATGTCGCGGGTGTCAAAGTCAGCACCATTGAGCATTTGATGGCCGCGCTCTCTGCGACAGGTATCGATAATCTCTATCTCGACATAGATGGTGAGGAGCTACCTGCGCTGGATGGCTCTTCTGAACCCTTTCTCAAGCTTATTGAACAAGTTGGGATTGAGCGGCAAGCCGCGGCTCGCCGTTATATTCGCATTGTGAAGACTGTAGAGGTTCAGCTAGGCCGATCGACAGCTCGAATAGAGCCCTGTGAGCGCCTTGAACTTGATGTGACTATTGATTTTGAAAATGATGCAGCCATCGGTAAACAACGTGTTGAGATTGTACCCAATGTCAGGGGGTTTCGTGACCGCTTGGCGTCAGCGCGTACCTTCGCAAGGCTCCATGAGGTCGCGGCGCTTCAAGCTGCAGGTCTATCCAAAGGCGGTTCGCTTGAAAATGCGGTTATTGTGGATGGAGATAAAGTGCTTAACCCTGAGGGTTTGCGTTTCGCTGACGAATTTGTGCGTCATAAGGCCCTTGATTTATTAGGAGACCTTTACCTTGGCGGACCTATTTTAGGCCGTGTGACCACTGTACGCGGCGGGCATGGGGTTAATCACGATCTCCTGATGGCCTTATTCAGTGATAAGGATGCCTGGCGTTTTGAAACTTTGCCAATGCCGCAAGATTTAATGTCCAAAGACGACGAAGAGACGCCCCGAGCCATAATGCCAGCTTAAGGTCCCTCGCGCACGCATACTGCAAACGACTCTGCTACCTAACAGGATTCTCACTTTCCCCTTTCGCTTTCTTGCGTTAGAAGGGCCGCTAATAGGGCGAGCTGACTCGCCTCACGCTCAAATGCTTGGGTGTAGCAAAACGGGAAATCGTTGAAACATGCAAATGAATTTTATCAAACCGGCACATATTGCGGCAAAAACTACGCTTTTAGTGACTCTGGCGCTCACAATGAGTGCGTGTTCATCCCTTGGTGGTAATAAAAACGAAAAGCTTGCCTATGTAGAACGTCCTGCTGAGCAGATATATCGTCAAGGCTTTGAACAAATGGAACGTGGGTCTTGGGACCGCGCGAAATTATTTTTCAACGAAGTAGAACGCCAACACCCATTCTCCCAATGGGCTCGCCGGTCTATGTTGATGACGGCTTACGCAAGTTACAGAGGGACAGATTATGAAGATTCTATCGCGACGTCTCAGCGGTTTTTAGGTCTACATCCTGGATCCGATAGCGCGCCTTATGCTTATTATCTTATTGCGATGAGTTATTACGACCAAATTTTTGATGTGGGCCGTGATCAGGAGACAACTGTTAATGCGGAAGCTGCGCTGCAACAAGTTGTTCGCCGCTATCCAGAATCTGATTATGCGGCCGATGCACGTCTTAAATTAGAACTTACCCATGACCATTTGGCGGGTAAGGAGATGGCGGTAGGCCGATTTTATCTAAAACAAAACCAGCAGTTAGCCGCTATCGGTCGGTTTAATAATGTCGTTCGCGACTACGAAACGACATCTCAAGCTGAAGAGGCTCTTCACCGCCTTGTCGAAGCCTATGTTGGGCTTGGTATCATCGGCGAAGCGAAAATGGTGGGCTCTGTGCTCGGGCATAACCACCCTTCATCACCTTGGTATGTAGATAGTTACGAGCTTTTGGCAGAATATGGTGTCAATCTTGATGAAGAAGTTCAAAAGCCTCGAAACAGAGGATATTGGACGCGTTTGAAAGAACGGTTGTTCTAGGGTAGTCTAAGTCATGCTCAGCGCGCTCTCCATCCGAAATGTAGTTCTGATCGAGGCGCTTGACCTTGAGCTCAACCGCGGACTAACGGCTTTGACCGGGGAAACGGGCGCGGGTAAATCTATCATTCTTGATGCGCTTGGAATGGCGACAGGTGCGCGCTCTGACCGTGGCCTCGTACGTATGGGCGCAGACGAAGCACAATGCACGGCCGTGTTTGATGTGCCGATTGGCCATGCCGCTTTTATAAAACTTGGCGAAGCGGGAATAGACTGCGATCCAACAGAAGGGCTCACCCTGCGCCGCCGCGTTACATCTGACGGGCGCTCCAAAGCTTATATTAATGACGTTCCAGTTGGGGTGAAGTTACTGGCGGACATTGGCAGCGTTATTCTTGAAGTCCATGGGCAGCACGATGGGCGAGGCCTGCTTGATCCCACGACTCATATTGAAATGCTGGATGACTTTGGCGGCTATAAAGAAAAGTTAGCGGAGGTGGCTGAAACCTTCGAGGCGCGCCAAGACACGGCTGAACGCCTCGCGGTATTGGTTGAAAAACGCGATAAAGCCGCTGAAGACCGTGAATATCTTACATATGCTATCGCAGAACTTGACCGTCTTGATCCGCAAGCTGGTGAGGATGCTGACCTTGCGGCGCGGCGTAAGTTTTTACAAGGCGCGGAGGCCGCGCTTACAGAGCTTAAGGCGGCGCAAGACGCCCTAGGTGAGGACGGCGCATTCGAGCAACGTCTCGCCAGTGCTCTGTCGGGCATTGAGCGCGTACAAAATAAAATTGGTGATAGCATCGCCGAGAGCGTCCGGCTCAATACAGCTGTACAAGCGCTTGAAAAAGCGCTGCTAGAGACAGAAGAGGCGCGCAACGCTGTGTCTCATGCTGCGGATGCCTTTAATATCGATTCCGGTGAGCTGTCTAAAGTGGAGGACCGGCTTTTTACGCTGCGCGCGGCGTCTCGTAAATACGGCGTAGATATAGCCGCGCTCATGGCCAAGCGCCTCGCGTTTGCGACGGAACTTGAAGAGATTGATAATGTAGAAGGCCTTGTCAAAGCCGCGCGTAAAGCGAGTAATGAAGCTGAAGCGGCTTATACTAAGGCCGCGCAAACTCTGCGAGAGCTACGCACGAAGGCAGCCCGGGCGATTGAAAAATCCGTTCTAACTGAACTTCCTCCGCTAAAAATGGAGCGCGCCCAGTTTGAAACCGAGATGTCTGTGGCTGCGCCTTGCGCTAGCGGTATTGATAAAGTGCGCTTTAACGTGGCGACCAATCCGGGAACAGTCATGGGGCCGCTTGATAAAATCGCCTCTGGCGGCGAGATGGCGCGTTTTGCACTGGCGATTAAGGTCGCCCTCGCAGGCCGCACAGACGCGGTGATGGTGTTTGATGAAGTTGATCAAGGCGTGGGCGGAGCCGTAGCGAATGCGGTAGGGCGGCGTCTCGCGCGGCTGTCAGAAACGGCTCAGGTCTTTGTCGTCACCCACAGCCCGCAAGTCGCGGCAAGCGCCACTCATCAATTTCGGATTGAGAAATCGTCCACAGGCCGTACAACGACGACGCATGTGACCCGCGTGGCTGATGATGCGCGCGAAGAAGAAATTGCGCGCATGCTCGCGGGTGAAACGATTACCGAGGAAGCCAGAGCCGCCGCCAAGCAGCTCATAAGCCAAAGCCAGTTGTTGGCGTCCTAATGACTTCGCCTCTCAGCGAAACGCAGGCAAAACTGCGGCTGAAAATGCTCAGCCAAGAAATTCGCATTGCTGATAGCCAATATTACGGCGAGGATGCGCCCACGCTCTCGGATGCCGCTTACGACGCTCTGCGCAAAGAACTGCTTGAGCTAGAAGCGCAGTTTCCGCACCTCATTACCAAAGATAGCCCAAGCAAAAAGGTCGGCGCGGCGCCCTCAGGAAAGTTTGGAAAAATCACTCATACTGTCTCCATGCTGTCGCTTGATAATGCCTTTAGCGATGAAGATGTGAGCGACTTTGTCAGCCGCGTGAAACGGTTCTTGAGCCTAGCTGATGACGCGCCGATGAGCTTTACGGCTGAGCCCAAGATTGACGGCCTCTCGGCAGCGCTTCGTTATGAAAATGGCAAGCTCGTCAGTGGGGCCACGCGCGGAGACGGGAAAGTCGGTGAAGATGTGACCGCAAATCTCTCGACGCTTAAGACTATTCCCAAAACGCTTTCGGGTGAAAACTGGCCCAATATAGTTGAGGTGCGAGGCGAGGTTTACATTGATCATGCCGATTTTGAGACCATGAATAAGGCGCAAATTACAGCGGGAAAAGAGGCTTATAAAAACCCTCGAAATGCCGCGGCAGGCTCGCTGCGGCAGATAGATCCGAGCGTGACGGCCGCGCGCCCGCTCAAGTTTTTTGCCTATACATGGGGGAAGGTGTCAGAGCCAATATCGCAGACGCAAATGGGCGCAGTTGAGCGCTTTGCGAGTTGGGGATTTGACGTTAATCCCGAGATGAAATTGCATGCAAATGCGGCTGAGCTTATCGCCCATTATCACGAGATTGAAACGAAACGCGCGGCCCTTGGATATGACATTGACGGCGTCGTTTATAAGGTCAATGAACTCGCTTTGCAGGAGCGACTTGGCTTTGTGTCGCGTGCGCCGCGCTGGGCGATTGCGCATAAATTCCCAGCTGAAAAAGCGATTACGACCGTTGAGGCGATTGACGTTCAAGTCGGCCGCACTGGCGCGCTTACCCCCGTGGCGCGGCTCACGCCCATCACCGTAGGCGGCGTGGTTGTCTCCAACGCCACGCTTCATAATGAAGATGAAATAGAACGCCTTGGCGTGAAGCCCGGCGACACTGTGGAGATACAGCGGGCCGGCGATGTTATCCCGCAAGTACTGCGCGTGGTGAAAGACAGCGGCGGGGAGACGATCACTCTGCCCAAGCAATGTCCAATATGCGGCGCAGAGGCTGTGCGGGATTTGGACGAAAAATCAGGTAAGAAAGATGTGGTTCGGCGCTGCACGAATGGTATGAGCTGCCCTGCGCAAGCCATTGAAGGACTTAAACATTTTGTCTCTCGCCGCGCCTTTGATATCGATGGCCTAGGTGCAAAACAGATTGAACTCTTTTATAATATGGAGTGGGTGAAAGAGCCTGCGGATATTTTCAAATTAGATTTTGACAAGATTTCAAAACTCGAAGGCTTTGGCGAAACCTCAGCTAATAATCTTAAGGCGTCTATTGATGAGCGGCGCGAAATCCCATTTGCCCGCGCGCTTTATGCCTTGGGGATACGTCACATTGGGCAAGGCAATTCAGACCTAATCGCCAAACATTATTTGTCATGGGAAAAAATGCAGCCGGCATTGCTGGAAGCAAAACCTCATATGGGCGAAACTTGGGCTGACTTGATTTCTGTCGACGGCATGGGCGAAGCGGCGGCGGGCTCGCTCGTTGATTTTTTCAATGCCCCGAAGCATTTAGATTTAATTGAAAATCTTCTTCTGGAAGTTTCTATTGTAGATGCTAAACCGCCTGCAAGTGATAGTCCCGTTGCCGGCAAGATAGTTGTGTTTACGGGTAAACTAGAACGTTTTTCACGCGACGAAGCCAAGGCCCGCGCCGCGTCTTTAGGCGCGAAAGTTTCGGGCAGCGTTTCCGCCAAAACCGATATTCTGGTCGCAGGTCCGGGGGCAGGGAGTAAGCTCAAAAAAGCCGCTGACCTAGGCGTGAAAACGATGACCGAAGACGAGTGGCTAGACTTAATTAAAACCTAGATTTTATTTCGCTGACGTCAGCTTAATCAGGCGGCTTTCATCTCTGTCTTCTAAAACATAGATAGCGCCATCTGGGCCTTGCTCAACCTCGCGAATGCGGGAAGGACGAGCGTAAGTCACGAACGGGTAAAACGGTGCAGGGTTATCTCCTGTATTGAGGCTTTATAGCAGCCGCGCGTCAGCGGAGCGAGAGTTCACTTATGGCTATGAATAGCGAATACGGTATAGCATTTACCGCATCAGGCTTTATATCGAGAGTGTGGCTGATGTCCTGAAAATCACTAATCATCTGTCTATCCCGTTAAGCGAGATAGAATTTACCGCCATTCGCGCGCAAGGGCCGGGCGGACAGGCCGTCAATAAGACCAGCAGCGCTTTACATCTTCGCTTTGATTTTCAAAACAGTCAGCAGTTGAGCGAGGCGCAGAAAGAGCGCATTGCGCGTTACCGCGACAACAACATTACGGATTCTGGTTTCATTCTCATCAAAGCGCAAAATCACCGCGTTCAAGAGCGCAACCGTGAGGATGGTCTAAAGCGAATGAAAGACCTGATTGCCAAGGCGCTCTATGTTCCGCCGCGCCGTAAACCTACGCGTCCCACATACGGCGCAACGAAACGGCGGCTTAAAAAGAAAGCCGAACGTAGCCAGACAAAATCTCTGCGTGGCCGCGTTCGCCGCACAGATGATTAACTCTCCTCTGATTAACTATCCGCAAAGGGGCTGCAGCTGCAGAAATCGCGCGCATATTCCACTTGATACCCCACAGCAAATCGGCTAGTTAGCGCGCAACTTCGGCGGCTCCTGTGGATTGGGGCCGTTTTGCATTAATCCGATGCAGTTTCATTTTCAACTTAGGAGGCCCCGATGGCTGTCCCAAAGAGTAAAATTTCGAACTCACGCCGCGGTATGCGCCGCGCGCACGACCGTCTGTCTGCCGTCAACTATGTTGAAGATGGCCAAAGCGGCGAGCTTCGCCGTCAACACCACATTGATCTTAAGACCGGCATGTACCGCGGTCGTCAGGTGCTGACCCCAAAATCATAGTTTAAGCAACCGACGGAGAGTTATATGGTTGAAATTGATAGCATTTTCGCCAGAGAGATACTCGATAGTCGGGGCAACCCTACGCTCGAAGTCGACGTCACATTAGGTGACGGCGCATTTGGTCGTGCGGCTGTGCCTAGCGGCGCATCTACAGGTAAGCATGAAGCGGTAGAGCTCCGTGATGGAGATAAAAAACGCTATGGCGGTAAAGGCGTGCTGAAAGCCGTCATGAACGTCAATACTGAAATCGCGGATACGCTTTACGGTCTCGATGCTGAGAATCAACGCGGTATAGACCAAATCCTCATTGATCTTGACGGTACGCCTAACAAAGCGCGCCTCGGCGCAAATGCTATGCTCGGTGTATCTCTCGCGCTTGCTAAAGCTGTTGCAAATAGCCAAGACGTTCCGCTTTACCGCTATGTCGGCGGCTCAAACGCTTACACGCTTCCTGTTCCCATGATGAACATCATCAATGGCGGCGAGCATGCGGATAACCCAATTGACGTTCAGGAGTTTATGGTCATGCCGGTCGGCGCAGAGACATTTAGTCAAGCTCTGCAAATGGGCGCAGAAATTTTCCATGCGCTTAAAGCTAAGCTTAAAGCTGACGGTCATAACACAAATGTCGGTGATGAGGGCGGCTTTGCGCCTAACCTCGCGTCATCCGAGGTGGCTTTAGAGTATATCATGAGCGCGATTAAAGCCGCAGGCTACACACCAGGCGAAGACGTTTATCTTGCCATGGACGTCGCGGCGAGTGAGTTCTATGTCGACGGAAAGTACGAGCTTAAAGGTGAGGGCAAGTCGCTCACCTCTGATGGGTTTGTCGATTACCTCGAAGACCTATTCAATAAATTTCCAATTATTTCTATCGAAGACGGCATGGACGAAGATGATTGGGATGGCTGGGCGAGCCTCACTGATCGTATCGGTCATAAATGTCAGCTTGTCGGGGACGATTTATTCGTCACCAATCCAAAGCGTCTGGCTAAGGGCATTGATAGCGGCGTGGCCAATTCAATTCTGATTAAAGTCAATCAGATTGGAACGCTTTCCGAGACACTTGACGCCGTAGACCTTGCCCATCGCGCTGGCTTTACGTCTGTCATGAGCCACCGCTCAGGCGAGACAGAAGACGCTACGATTGCGGATCTAGCTGTTGCGACCAATTGCGGGCAGATTAAAACGGGTTCACTCGCGCGTTCAGACCGGCTCGCGAAATATAACCAGCTTCTACGTATTGAAGAGAAACTGGGCGAAATGGCGCATTATGCAGGACAAAGCGTACTTCCGTAAAACGGCTTTACAAAGTCACTTGCAAGTCATTCGCAATTAAGTTTAAAAAGGTCAGACGACGTCTGGCCTTTTTTGATGAACGGCCCTTGTAGTATTTTGGCCCATTAAAATTGGAGACCACCATGGATAACCCAAAGTTTCGCAAAACCCTGATAAATTTACATTTGTTGTTTGCAGGTTTCCTCGCCCCGGCCTTTATTCTGGTGGCGATTTCGGGCGGACTTTACCTCATTGGTAATAAGGGTGAGTTTAAAGCGACGCCGATTACGCTGCCAGCAGGGGCGACGCTTGATTTCAAGAGTCCAACGATTGAAGGTGATGTGAAGGCTCTATTGGCGAGCGCAGGGATTGATCATAAATTCGGCTATGTAAAGGCTCGCGGTGCGAATAAAATTCATCTGCGTCCAACCAACCGCACATATTTAGAATTCAATCAAACATCGCAAGGGCTTACCGCCAACCGCGTTGTGCCTAACTTCCAAGGCTCGATGATAGAACTACACAAAGGGCACGGGCCAAAACTGTTTAAAACCTATCAGAAACTCGTGGCGCTTGGTCTTATTGGGGTGGTGCTTGGCGGCGTGATGGTAGGGCTTTTGGCAAAAGTCTATCGCCGCAAGACTTTATCAGCTCTCGCAATTGGGACTTTGTTGTTTTTGATACTGGCTTTATTCGCTTAAAATAGAACTGGGGTCTTTACGCCTCATTCACCATAATAAAGTAATGAGGGAGGCATGTGGGAGCGCCTGTCATATATCTGGAACTTACGGACCAAATGGCCCGTGCTCGCGCTTTGCGTCTTCTACTTTTATCTTGCCTTTCATGCCTTGTCTGGAAATCAAGGCGTAATGCGCTGGGTCGATTATGAGGCCGATATCAAAACCTCGAAACTAGAGCTTGAGGGGCTGAGGGAGCGTAGAGCTGCACTTGAAGACCGCGCTGACAACCTGAGAGCCAACCCACTTGTCCTTGATAGTCTTGACATTCAGTCTCGTACATCACTTTTTAATTCGCACCCGAATGAATTGACGATTTGGCTTGACCCGACGCCCTAATTAAGCTCATAAAACTAGCTAATCGTGTATAAACACGAATTTATTTTGCATGTAAAATATGGGTGATAGCTTTGGCAAAAAAGAAAACTCTCGCGGCTTTAAAAACGAATAAAACCGAACTTCTCAAATATTACCGCGATATGCTGCTCATTCGCCGTTTTGAAGAAAA
>CAZFWZ010000033.1:0-24588 GCA_964522765.1 uncultured Caulobacterales bacterium
GAAGAAAGCATCAAAATCAATATAAAGTGTCTGGAGTGATGTGACGCGTTGCATAGATAGAACATAAACAGAACAAAATTAAGAGTCGAGACTCAAATAGGAATAAATTCAGGCGCGTATTGAAAAGTTGTGAATAAATTTCGATTGCACTGCCCGCGAAAAAGTCTTGCTCAAACTTTAAAATTAAGCGCTATATATGCCTCTAATTTGTACATATGTAGGATGTAATACATATGAAATTGCAACACTTTCTTTGCTTTTGCCGTAAATAGTATGAATATGATTTGGACCTGATACTGAAAGCCGAGATCTCCATGAAAGAATTGAATTTTTCCCAATCCGTTGACGTGATGTTTAACCGCGCGGCGAGTTATATGGATCTCTCGCCAAAGCTGCTTGAGAAAATTCGTGTTTGTAATGCCACCTATACGGTGCGCTTTGGCGTGAAACTACGCGGTGAGGTGCATACGTTTACAGGATATCGTGCCATTCACTCCGAACATAAAGAGCCTGTTAAAGGCGGCATTCGTTATGCGCTCTCGGTCAATCAGGACGAGGTTGAGGCCTTGGCGGCCCTCATGACGTATAAGACCGCACTCGTGGATTTGCCGTTTGGGGGCTCAAAAGGCGGGCTTTGTATTGATCCGTCCAAATGGAACGGAGAGGAACTTGAACGCATCACGCGGCGTTTTACATTTGAACTTGCCAAGCGCGACCTCATTCATCCGTCGCAAAATGTACCTGCGCCCGATATGGGCACGGGCGAGCGCGAAATGGCGTGGATGGTGGACGAATTTCGCCGTCTTAACCGCACAAATATTGATGCCGCAGCCTGCGTGACGGGTAAGCCTGTTCACCTTGGAGGTATTCATGGACGTACAGAGGCCACGGGCCGCGGCGTTCAATATATCGCGCAAGAGTTTTTCCGCCATTCTGAGGATAAAAAGCGCGCCAGTCTTCGCGGCGAACTCGACGGTAAAAAGGTCGTCGTGCAGGGCCTTGGGAATGTGGGTTATCACGCGGCTAAATTCTTATCAGAAGAAGATGGTGCTAAAGTTATTACAGTGATTGAACGTGACGGCGTCGTACGAAATGACAAGGGTATTAATATCGAAAATTTGAAGCAGCATATGTTGAGCGGTGAACCGCTGTCTGATTTCAAAGGCGGTAAAGTGACTTCTGATGGGGGCGGGCTGAACGACAAATGTGATATTCTTATTCCGGCTGCAATGGAGGCGGTCATTAACAAAGAGAACGCCCACGATATTAAAACTAAACTCATTATCGAAGCTGCTAATGGTCCTGTCACGGCGATTGCGGATAAGGTCCTGCGCGACAAAGGTGTTGTGATTATTCCCGATATGCTCGCCAATGCTGGCGGTGTGGTCGTGTCCTATTTTGAATGGGTGAAAAACGTCAACCACATCCGCTTTGGCCGCTTGCAGCGCCGCCGTGAGGAAAATAAGGCGACGCTTTTGATGGACGCTCTAGAGGATCAAGGCGGACTAAAGTTTACCAAGAAGTTTCGCAAAGATTATGTCGACGGCGCGGAAGAGCTTGATCTGGTCCGCGCGGGCCTAGACGATACCATGCGCGAAGGGTTTACAAATATTCGCGATCTGCTGTCGGAACGTCCAGAACTCGAAGACTACCGCACGGCCGCGTTCTACCGCGCGATTGATGATATTGCTCTGCATTACCGGTCATTGGGACTTTAGGGGCAGCACAAACCAAGTAGGTTTTGCAGTAGAGAAACTCTACCGTTTTCGTTTTGTTTTCCAGTCTTCTAAATCTCGGGCCATTTGCGCGCGTCTAAACCCTTTCCCCGTGAGGAGTTTTTTAAAATCAGCCCAGTGGTCAAAATGCTGTAACTGGCGGTGATAATAATTAACATATTCAAGCCCCGCCATAACCGCAGAAGCTGTTGCAATCCAGCGGCTTCCATTGGAAATTTTGAGATCAGAATAAACCCAAAGCGCGGACGCATAAATAATAGCGGCGAGGCTGAGGAGAAGGAGCGGGATTTTTGCGAAATTAATTAAAGGCATCGCCTTCCATATCGCGGATGGCCCGACCTCTAAAGCCTGATATTTAACACGCCAATAAATTCCGCCAATGATTAAAAGTCCGCACATTGGCACCATAGTCAGATATGCACCAAGCCCAATTTTATGTCCTGCCATGACAGCTACAAAAATCATTATTGCAGGAACCGCAACCACATTCATCAACTCAAGTTTCCAATAGGAACTTAGACGTTTTCTAAGGACTGTTTTCGTGGACATGACTTAAAGTTAAACTGAATTTGAGAGAAAGGATATTAATTAATGAGATAAGTTATTCAGAAGCCTCATCACCCGTAATCTCCATAATTAAATCATCCGCCGCAATTTGCGTGCCGGCTTTGGCGGCGACATCTGTCACTTCACCGTCAATTTCAGCGAGAATTTCGTGCTGCATTTTCATCGCTTCGAGCACGGCAATTTTGTCGCCTTTTTTGACGTTGTCGCCGGCCTTCACAAGTATCTCAAGGAGCTGACCGTGCATCGGTGCGCGCACGGTTCCGCCGCCGCCTACATCTGCGCCGCTGGGGAGGCCGCCGGCAATATTGGTCAGGCTAAAGCTGCGTGTATCTGTGATGAGCGATATTTGCGCAGGCGTCTCGGCGCTGTAAATCACAACTGACTTTTCTCTGTTGATAGTCAATTCAAGTTCGGCCGCCGATAAGCGCTCGCAGCTTACGTCATATGTTTGCCCGTTCAGTTCTGCGCTCAGGTGATTGGGTATAGATGTAAACGTTACTCGCGTTTGCGTCTCGCTTCGGGCATAGAGCGAGACAGTTTTCAGCGCGCCCAAACTACCCCAGCCGAGAAGTTCTTTCGAGACGGGGAGAGCGGCTGCATTAGCCGCCTCGAGCCCCAGATAATATTGCGCCAACGCGCCTTTAATTAATTGCACATCTGTCAGCGCCGGATCTGTATATCCGTCCTCGCCATAAACCTTGCCGATAAAGGCCGTCGTGGCTTCGCCCTTGATAAACGTCTCTTGGCCTATGGCATCAATAAGGAAATCACGATTATTTTTCGGCCCGATAAGCGCCGTCTCTGCGAGCGCTTTTTTCAGCTCAACCAAGGCTTCATCTCGCGTCTCTCCATGGGCAATAATTTTGGCAACCATGCTGTCATAAAAGGGTGAAATTTCGCCGCCTGTTACAATGCCGCTATCGACCCGTGCATTTAAAGGCGGCTGCCATAAGGTCACTGGACCTGTGCTTGGAAGAAATTCATTTTCGGGATCTTCAGCGTAGAGACGCACTTCAATGGCATGACCGAAGGCCTGTACATCGTCCTGCGCGATTTGTAGCACTTCGCCTTGGGCCGCCTTAATCTGCTCCGCGACGAGATCAACGCCGTAGACCATTTCTGTGACGGGGTGCTCCACTTGGAGGCGGGTATTCATTTCAAGGAAGAAAAAGTCAAAACTGGCATCTAGCAGAAATTCCACAGTGCCCGCGCCAACATAATCCACTGCGCGCGCTGTTGCCACGGCGGCCTCGCCCATACGCACCCGAAGGGCTTCGTCCATCACAGGGCAGGGGCTTTCCTCAATGACTTTTTGATTACGCCGCTGAACGGAACAATCACGCTCACCGAGGTAAATAATATTGCCGTGGCTATCGGCCAACACTTGTATTTCCACATGACGGGGCGCGATAACGGCGCGCTCAATAATTAGCTCGTCAGACCCAAAAGCATTGGCCGCCTCAGAACGTGCGGCTTTAATCGCGTTTGCAAGCTCTTTCTTCTCATGCACAAAGCGCATGCCGCGCCCGCCGCCGCCCGCCGCCGCTTTGACCATAAGCGGAAAGCCAATTCCGGCGCTTTCTTTTATGAGTGTTGCGTCTGATTGGTCTTCGCCTTGGTAGCCTGGGATACAAGGCACGCCCGCTGCGATCATCGCGCGTTTGGATTTGGCCTTGTCGCCCATCACGTCAATCGCACCAATCGGTGGGCCAACAAAGATAATGTCATTATCATGGCAGGCCTGCGCAAAGGCCGCGTTTTCAGATAAAAAGCCATAGCCGGGATGAATAGCATCTGCGCCAGTATCCTTAGCCGCCCGAATAATTTTATCAATTCTAAGATAGCTCTCGCCAACGGGCGAGGGTCCGATATGTACGCTCATATCGGCAAAGGCGACGTGAGGAGCATTTGCATCGGCGTCGGAAAACACAGCAACGGTTTTAATGCCCATGAGGTGGCAAGTGCGCATAACGCGCAGGGCAATTTCGCCGCGGTTCGCAATAAGGAGTGTCTTGATTTTACGCATGTTAAATCTCCGCCCAATAGGGTTTGCGTTTTTCAAAAAAGCTAGCAAGGCCTTCTTTGGCCTCGCCCGAGAGCATGCGGCCGGCAAAGTTCTCTGCGGCGGCTTCAACCGCAACGTCGCGCGGCAGCTCGGGCAAGGCAATAAGCAGCGCTTTCGTATCGGCGACAGCTCCAGGCGCGCAGCGCATGACTTGCGCGCGTATAGAGCGCTCATAATTTATTAAATCAGTTTCCGCCGCGCCCGCAAAATCTGCGAGACCTAGCGGCACAGCCTCTGCCCCTGTAAAGCGCGCGCCCGTCAGCATGAGCCGCCGCGCTGTGGCATAACCGAGGCGCTGTATAACGAAAGGCGCAATCTGTGCGGGGGAGAGGCCTATCATCGTCTCGCTCATTGAGAACTTTGCAGAGGCTTCGCAAATCACTATATCCGAGCAGCAAACAAGGCCAAATCCGCCCGCGACCGCTGCGCCTTCGACTAGAGAAATTGTCACTTGAGGGAGGCTATTAAAGCCGTCCAAGAAATCCGCAACCCCGCGCGACATTTCCATGATGGCGCCGCGATTTGAGGAAGATTGAAAATCTGATTGGAAAGATTTTAAATCCCCGCCAGCGCAAAACACGCCCCCGCGCCCGCGTAGGGTCACGCCTCGCACGGAGCGGTCATCTCGCAAGATTTTAAAGACAGACTTTAACTCCGCCGTAGCTTCATCGGTCAGGGGGTTGCGCTTTTCAGGCTGATTAAACCAAAGCGTCATCCACGCGCCTTTGTTATCAGAAAAGTCACGTTCAACTTCGATATATTTAGTTTCAGGATATTTCATTATGGCCTCGCGACGCCAAAGCTATTGGGGCGCAGACTTCGCGCGCGCGCCTCGGAAATCGTTTCGAGCGTGAAGCCGAGTACACGCCGAGTATCGCGCGGATCAATCACGCCGTGATCTAAAACCCTGCCGGACGTATAAAAGGCACTTTCCTGTTTAGTGAAAAGCTCAGTGATAAAATCTTCCTGTTTTTGTGCTGCGACTTCATCAACGGTTTCGCCTTTTCGGGCGGCGCGTACTTCGGCGACCATGCGCATGGTCTTTGCCGCACTTGCGCCGGCCATCACGCCTGTGCGTGCATTAACCCAGCTAAAAAGAAAATCAGGTTCATAAGCGTAGCCTGACATACCGTAATTGCCTGCGCCAAAACTCGCGCCAATATAAAAGGCGATCTTGGGCACGGTTATAGTAGAAATGGCCTGAATCATTTTACTGCCGTGCTTAATCATGCCTGCTTGCTCATATTCTGTGCCGACCATATAACCCGTGGTATTATGCAAAAAAACGAGCGGGATGTCGGCGCTTTCGCAAAGCTGCAGGAATTGCGTGGCTTTGTTTGCGCCTGCGGGATCAATCGGGCCGTTATTTCCGATGATACCAACAGGGCGGCCCATGACGCTGGCCTGAACGCAGACAGTTGATACGCCAAAGCGCGGTTTAAAATCTTCAAAATCGGAACCGTCAACAAGGCGTGCAATTACTTCGCGCACGTCATAGGGCACGGTGTAATCGCACGGCACAACGCCCGCGAGTTCGTCTGCGTCATATTTTGGCACGGCGTAGGGCCGCGCCGCGGTAGGCGTAGAATGGCGGTTCCAAGCCAGGCGCGCGACGACGTCTCTTGCCATAGCGATGCCGTGGGCGTCATCATCAGCGAGATATTCCACTAATCCTGATACGCTGGCATGCATTTCTGTGCCGCCAAGGTCGCGGTCATTAGCCACTTCGCCCGTGGCTGCTTTGACTAGGGCTGCTCCCGCAAGCGCTGCCATGCCGTTTTCTTTTACGCCAATGACATATTCCGACATGCCGGGCATATAGGCGCCTCCCGCCGTTGAGGCGCCGTGCAGTACAACAAGCGTGGGAATGCCTGCCGCGCTCATGCGGGCCAGATTGCGAAAGAGTTTTCCGCCATTCGCCCAAAGCTCTATTTCATAATCAACAAGGTTTGCGCCCGCGCTTTCAACGAGGTGGATGAGCGGAAGTTTTTGTTTAAGCGCAATTTCTTGTACGACCTCAAGCGCGCGCCAACCGCCCGTCGTCGCCGCGCCTGCGCGAATACCGCTATCATCCGCCCAGACCATACAGCGCGTGCCCGACACAAATCCAATGCCCAGTATATTACTACCGCCCGGCACTGAGGTCTCGGGATTAGGGTCATCAAACATATAGTTGGCCATGGTAAACAGAGACAGAAACGGCATACCAGGATCAAGCAGGCGGCGTACGCGTTCACGCGGGGAAAGTTGACCACGTTTTTCAAAAACTGGGAGGCGTTTATTTGACACTTTTTCGGCTCGGGATTCAAGCGTGCGAAGTTCTTCCACCATGACGAGCATCTCTTTTCGTCTCTCTATGAAGGTGTCGGACGTTGCAGAAATCTTGGATTGGAAAACAGGCATATTAAAGCTCCACTAAAGCGCGAGGGATTGATATAGGAGTTTGCAAAAGGATCTGTCCATAGCTTTTACCTTGCGGGTCAAATCGCATAGAGGCCATGCCGCCGCCGCCAAGGGCTTCATGCAAAAGAATATTCATGGACGCCGTACCGGGAAGATAAAAGCGTTCAATGACACCTGTATTGAAATGCGAAAATCGCGCGGCAATAACCTCCGCTGAAAGCGCGGCCCAAATATAGGGCGCGTGGTCCTCGCGGCGCGGCATAACGCCGATATTGGCTTTGTTTCCTTTGTCGCCAGAGCGGACAAAAGCGAGCTTGGAAAGGGGTACGTCAATTAACTCGCCTGACATATCGGGTATAGGATGTTTAAAAGACTCTGCCGAACCGCGATAGAGTATTAGCGATGCATTTGGAAAAATAGTTTTATGACCGTCGACATCAATTTCAATCTGGATTTTCGATTTAGGGACAGTAAAGGAGAATAGCCGCACAACGGGTGAAGGTTTAGGACGGGTCGCCGAGAGAGACACTAAACCCGCTGGCGTGGCGAGGGCGAGGCCTGTCGCTTCTTTATATAATAATGCGCAAGGGTCTTTATCTTTATGCTTGGCGGCGAGCTTCATGACCACTTCGCGCGAATTAGTTTTGCCTTTGAAATCTCCGTAATGACCCTCATTGCCAAAGAAGCTGAGACTTGCCTCCGTAAAGTCAGGCTGGTTTTTTGCTTGTAGCTTTTTTCGTGTGCGGGTTAGGGCGGCCTTGCCATAAGCCTCCCCTTTCGCGCGCGCTTTTTCGCCAACAAACATCCAAAGCGAAAGGGTTTTCCAACCATCATGATAGGTCGCGCAGGCTTTGTAATCCTCAGGTGCACCGTGACCTTTAGCAGGGCTGACGGAGACGACATTGGTCGATGCTTGGGTGATTTTTACGTTTGAAAAATCACATATTACATCAGGAAGATAATAAGCCTGAGGGTCCCCAATCTCGTATAACATTTGCTCCGCCACCGTGCCGACACTTATGAGGCCGCCAGTATCCTTAGGTTTGCTTACTTCAAAACTACCGTCAGACTTAATACTCGCAATAGGATAGCCAATATCGGCAATGCTCTCGGCGACGTCTTCCCAATCGGTAAAATTTCCACCTGAAACTTGTGGTCCGCATTCAATTATGTGACCTGCTAGGGAGCCGCTTGCGAGCAGATCAAAGTCTTCCGTCCCCCAGTCAAATTCGTGAATACAGGCGCCCAGAGTAACAGCACTATCGACCACCCGGCCCGTGATAATAATATCAGCGCCAGCGCCCAGTGCTTTCGCGATTGGAAAGGCACCGAGATAGACATTGGCACTGGCGATTTTATCAATCGGCGGAAAGCTTTCGCCGCTGAACATTTCCTGTGTATCCGCGTGGCTCTTTACATCTTTAAGAATGTCGTCACCGGAGATAACGGCCACCTTGAGATTAAGCCCTGCGGCTTTGACAATCTCGCGGACGGCTGCGCCGCAGGCGATGGGGTTAACTCCGCCCGCATTGGAAATGATTTTTAAGCCGTGTTGTGCAATGCGCGAAAGATGAGGCTTGAGCGCGGCGTGTACAAAGTCGCTGGCATATCCGAGATTTGCATCTCGGCTGCGTTGACGGGCCAAAATCGACATGGTGATTTCGGCCAAATAATCAAAAACAATATAGTCGAGCTTTTCGCCCGCCTCAATAGCGTCAAGGAATTGCGGCACAGCCATATCCGACTCGCCCCAATAACCGCTTGCGCCGCCAATATGAATGTGTCTCTGACTTGACATTGTAAAAACATGATGACATCTCAAAAATAATGAGTCAAACTCAATTTCTAGAAATGCAAGACAGGACACTGAAAATTGACAGTAAAAAAGATAGTAAAACTTCAAGCAAAGAAGCCCAGAACCTACGCCCAAAAGGTAGCGGGTAAGGAAGCTAATATACTATCCGCAGCTAAACAGGCCTTTGCTGAAAATGGGTATAACGGTCTGCGCATGTCGGATGTGGCCAGGCGGGCGAGCGTGGCCGAGGGCACTGTCTATAGTTATTTTGCGTCCAAAGATGACCTTATCCGCGCGCTTATTGGTGCGTTTTGGACACAGCTCACTTGTGATGCACGGGACGCTATCGAAGGTCCCACTGATAGTTTTTCTAAACTTAGAGCTTTGGCGCGATTTCATATCAATAGCCTCATCGCGCGTTATGATTACGCCGAGCTAACGATTACCCTTGGGCGGCAAACGGGCTCTGCTATATCGTTTACAAATGAAGTGCGCGCTTTTGTACGGATATTTGATGAGATATTTCGTAGCGGGCAAGACCGCGGGGAGATTGCCGCGAGCGCAGAGATATGGATTGCGCGAGATTTATTTTATGGGAGTCTTGAGTATTCCGCGCGCACACTCATTTTGCGCGGTGGTGATATGTCGACCGATGCTGTTGTAAAAAACCTAATGGCCTGTATGCGCGCAGCTTATGCTCTAGAGAGTCCTTCCTCTCGCGGCAGCCTTCAAGGAGAACGCGGTTTAATTCGCCGCCAAGAAATGTTGACTGATAAGTTAGAGGCCATTTGCGAAAAACTGGCGTCCGTTCAAGGATAATTCTTGCGGACAAAGGGGCTGCGGCCTAAGGCATGAACATTCTACAGCGCATGGAAGAGGAGGATGTCATGACGGATGAAACGACAACACCCTCTTCAAATGCGGAGTTAAATCCTATCATTGAAGATATGACTGATGATGAGCTCGTACAGGTTCAAAACGCGCGGCTCTTTGAAGAATTTCTCGCATCACTCGATATAAAACAAACTGATAATCAGGCGCGTGCAAGCTTTGACTCTATCGCTGGCTTGCACCCCGCCGATTTTTCTGACCAGCTCGAACAGCTCAGTGATGAAGACAGAGAGACGCTTGTTACGCATGCGCCTGGGTTGATTACCGCAGATGTTCTGGCTGAGCTTGAAGATGAGGTCGTGGAAGATATTTTGCCGCTCCTCCCGGCTGCACACATTGCGGCCGCCGTCACCTATCTCGATAATGATGACGCGACTCAGATTATTGAGGAAATGGAAGACAGGCAGCGCGAAGAGGTCCTCGGTGCGCTAGGGCGTGAGGACCGCGCCATGCTTGAGGCGTCGCTACAGTATGAAGACGAGACGATTGGTCGTCTTATGCAGCGCGAATTTGTGGCAGCACCTGAATTTTGGACAGTCGGGGATACTATTGATCATATGCGCGAAACGGGCGAAAATCTGCCTGACATGTTTTTTAATATCTATGTCGTCAATCCGGCGTTTAAACCAATAGGGTTTATTAGTCTGTCAAAACTTATGCGCTCTCCGCGCGGCACCACGATTTCCGATTTGATGGACATTAAGATAACCACGATTAAACAGGACATGGACCAAGAGGACGCGGCTTATTTGTTCCAGAAATATCACCTGATTTCCGCACCTGTGGTCGATAGCTCTGGGCGTATCTGCGGGATTATGACGATTGATGATATTCTTACAATTGTTCAGACGGAGAACACTGAAGATATTTTGGCTTTGGCGGGTGTATCAGATTCGGGCCTTACGGATACGGCTTACTCCATCGTCAAAGCGCGCGGTCCTTGGTTGTTTATAAACCTACTTACAGCGATACTAGCGTCGATTGTAATTGCGCAATTTGATTATGCTATTTCTGAAATTGTGGCTCTGGCTGTATTGATGCCTATAGTTGCGTCTATGGGCGGAAATGCAGGCACGCAAGCGATGACCGTAGCCGTCTGCGCTATTGCGGAGCGTGACCTCACGCCTAAATCCGCCTGGCGCGTCGTGCGCCGTGAGGGTTTGGCGGCCTTCTTAATCGGGATAATTTTTGCTTTTGCGCTCGCGGTTATTACCTTTGTTTGGTTCAAAGATTTACAGCTCGCGGCGGTGGCTTTTGTGGCGATGATAATCAATCATGTTTGCGCAGGGTTGGCGGGCGTGCTCGTGCCGCTTGGCCTTAAACGCGTTGGCGCTGACCCTGCAGTGTCCTCAGCCGTTTTCGTGACTACCGTGACAGATGTTATTGGCTTTTTTGCCTTTCTCGGCTTTGCAAGCTTAGTTCTTTTGTAAAAAAGCGCGATATTTCCCCTTTTGCGCGTATTCGGCCCAATAGTTGCAATTTTCCACTCGAAGACACTCCCACTGTCCTAATTTGGAACGAATATGAGCGCTGCACTTAAAATATCCGATGTCGGCCTTCGCCTGATTAAGGCTTACGAAGGTTTTCGTCCTGTTGACGTTGAACTTGTTTCTGGCCAACGCGTAGTGGGTTACGGTCACCGCGTTATGAACGGTGAGAACATTCATCTTAGCGAAAAAAACGCCGAGAAACTTCTTCTTCGAGATCTTGCGCCTTTTGAAGCCATGATTAATGACAGTATTTTTGCGCCATTAACGCAAAGTCAGTTTGATGCCCTCTGCTCACTTGCATATAATATTGGACCCAAGAAGTTTCTTGAATCAGATGTGGTGCGCGCACTTAATAATGGGCGTGTGCTCGACGCGGCAAACGGATTCGATGTCTGGCGCAAAGGCCGTGTAAACGGAGAATCTTATGTTGTGGACGCGCTAGTAAGGCGCCGTACAGCAGAAAAAGTGTTGTTTCTTCGGCCAAGCCTTCGGGCTGTACGCGCCCCGCGTGTTGATCTTAAGGCAATGGCTGATGGGGCGCTTGAAGGTCAAACAACGTCTGCGCCGTCCCGCATTTTGGAAGACAGCGGTTTTGTGACGGCTCTGAATTTTGATGCGCCTCAGGATAATGAAGATAAGGCTAATTCAATCGAGACACCCGCAGACGATACGCTCGCTGAAAATCTGTCAGAACCTAATGATGTCCTTAAAGATATGTTTGTTGAGCGGCGTAATCCTGATAACGATATTCCTGCAACTGCGACGCCTATGCGCCGCCGCGATGATCGGCCGGGCGGTGTACTTACGCTAAGTGAAGTCTTTGATGACGATTATGAACAGGACGAGTTTAATGACGAGTCTGATCCTCTAATAACAGATCTGGATGGGTTTGATCTGGATATAGACAACGTAAAAACACCCGCAACCTCAGATGACGACCTTTTGGTTGATATAGACGCGTCGCTGGATATCGATGATATCGTTGAATTTGATGATAGAGCTCTTTCGCTTGAAACAGATTTCAATCAAAATCTTGATACCAGCCCAAGTAATCAGGACGTGGATCCCTCTGAGTATATTGTCAGTGATAACGGGATTGACGCGCAGAACGATGAAGAGGCGCTAACACCCACACAGCTGGACGATACGTCATCTCCAATCGCGACAGCGGCTGCGGAAGTTAGCGGCCGTTTGGACGCGCTTATGGCCGAGGAAGATATAGATTTACCCGAGCCGGATAAAAAAATCCTGCCGTTTCGTAGTAAAAAACCAGCCGGCATTCTAACAAATGATAAGGTAAGCAATCACCAAGATAGCTCTATTTATGGCAGTTTGTTACCTGCCGCAGATAGCTCGGATTTAGAGGCAGAGGTCCTAATCGAGGACACCGTCAAAGAAGAACAATCAGTTGACGTATTGACACAAAAAGATAGCGCGTCTCGCTATATTGCTAATACGATTGCGCCTGCGAAGTCTGAAAAAGCAAACTTAGGTTTGAGAGCTATGGCTATTGTAGGCATGACGCTTTTTGGCGGAAGCATCGGAGCTATACTCTCCGGTGTAGATGAACGCTTTGGTTTGGGCGGTGAGTTTTTGACGACAGTTGGTGCCTTATTGGGATTGATGATAACTTTAGGATCTATTTACTATGTTATAAAAAACAACAGAGAAACATGATAAAATAAAGAAGTTTGAGTAAGAAATATAAATAATTTACCGTTATCAAAGGGCGTAATTTGAATATGACGGAGATAATTATGCTGACCGATTGGAATGAAAACCATACAGCAGCCTTTCAAAAAGACATCATAAGTTTTGGGCACGATTTAGATTCTACGGGACTATTTACCGATGAGGCCTTGATTGTGCTTTTAAATAAGCATCCCAGCGACAAACTTGACGTATGTTCTATGGGGCAAGAAGAACATCCGCTTTATCCAAACAAAATGCGCACGGGCGATTTTCGTGACGTGGACGGCAAAACGCTGCTTGATGCCGCTAAATCAGGTAAAATTTGGGTAAATCTGCGCCAAGCCATGAATATTCATCCTGAGTACAAAGCCGTACTAGATGACATGTATGGCGGCATAGCGAAAAAAACTGGGAATAAAACATTTAAGGCTAATGGCGGTATTTTAATTTCTTCGCCCATCGCTAAAGTCCCTTATCACTTTGATAAAACGGAAACAATTCTATGGCATGTTCGTGGTAAGAAACGCATTTATCTTTACCCGCTTACGCCTAAATATATTTCTGACATTGCTTATGAAACTGCGGTCATGAATGATTTAGAAGATGATCTACCATATAATTCGAACTGGGATAAGGACGCGACCATGTTTGATCTTCAGCCTGGCCAAGCACTGACATGGCCAATGAACATGCCTCACCGCGTGGATAATCAAGCGTTTTGTATTTCTGTTACAACCGAGTATTCGACGGTCGCAAGCGGTCGCCGTAATGCCGCCATGCTGACAAACGCAACACTCCGTAGCAAGCTTGGACATAATCCAAGCTATTGGAATGCGAGCCCTGCAGAGAATTATATAAAATCTGTATTTGGCCGGGTTATTAAAAAGGTTAAGCTAGTAAGCACGACTGATCATACGGACTTGGTGACGTTTAAAATTGATAGAGAGGCGGACGATTACATTGTCGATGTCGAACCTTATGAGCGCAATTTTTAGCTAGCAATCGCAAAACTCATCAGTCAAATAAGTTTGTGTTTTTTTAAGGCTTCGCCGCGAGAAAATATCTGTCTTTTCGCCGTATTCGACAATTTGACCATCGCAGAGAAATACCACTGTATCTGCAATTCGTTTTGTTTGGCCAATATTATGCGTCACCATAATAATTGTCATTTTTGAAGATAGTTCCATCACTAAATTTTCGATTGCTCGCGCTGAGACGGGATCAATAGATGCTGTGGGTTCGTCAAGAAGAAGTATGTCTGGCGACATGGCCAAGGCTCTGGCGATGCACAGCCTTTGTTGCTGCCCTAGGGATAAAGATAAAGCGCTGCTATCCAGGCGCCTATAAACTTCGTCCCAGAGCGCGGCAGATTTGAGGCACTGCTCTACAATGTCGCGTTTCTCTGTTTTTGATAATTTTTGTCCGCGCAAACCAAAGAGGACATTTTCCGAAATAGAGCGAGGAAAGACGCAGGGCGTTTGAAACACCATACCCACTTTGCGGCGAAGCTCCGTTATATCTGGGAAACCGGCTATAAGGTCGCGCCCCGCAATGCTAACGTTTCCAGAATGGCTAGAGCCGCCGCTGTCTTCGCCAATACGGTTGAGCGTGCGCAGTAAAGTAGACTTGCCGGCGCCGGATGGCCCTATGAGGCAAGTCACGCCGCGCTTAGGAATGTCCAGCGTGACATCAGATAAGATACAGTTCTCGCCGTAATAAGCGCAAAAGTTTTGTAAAGAAATTGCTGCTATTGCCGCTGTATCAGACACAATTTTAAGATGGGCACTTTGGGTCATTATCTTTGGCTCAATTTATTTAATTTGTTGCGGGCGAAAAAGGCAAGGCTACTGAGTAGCGCGACAAAAATCAAAAGCATAAAACTCGCGCCCCAAGCATTTGAGAGAGCTTGCGGGTCTGTTGATTGTTGTGCAAGCGCTAAAATATGTGTGGGGAGAGTGGCGACGGGTTCAAAAAGTGAACTTGGAACACCCACGCCTGAAAATGCCGTTGCAATAAACATAATAGGGGCAGTCTCGCCAATGGCCCGTGCAAGCGCAATCAAAAGTCCTGTCACAATGCCGTGAGAAGATTGAGGCAAGATGACTCTGAGAACGGTTTCGCCCCGCGTGAAGCCGAGAGCCGCCGCGTTTTCGGCATAGTGATGAGAAAGGGACTGCATAGCTGCGTGGCTGGCGAGGGTGACGGTCGGCAGCATCATTACGGCGAGAATTATACTGCCGACAAACCATGACAGACCTGTACCTAAAATATTGACAAAAAAGATAAGGCCAAAAATTCCGTAGGTCACAGATGGAATGGCGTTGAGCGCGTAGAGCACCATATCAATGGCGTCTTTAGCGGCGCGGCTTTTCATATATGATTGGCGAAATATGGCGGTTCCAACTGCAACTGGTAACACCAGTACAGCGGCGACAATCACAAGTAAAAGACTACCGAGTATTTGGAATAAAATTCCACCAGATTTGCCAAAATCGCGTGCGGGCGAGACTAGAAAATCTAGGGAAAGCGCATTTGCCCCCTGCCAGACTATCGCGCCAAGCAAAAATAAAAGGCACGCGGTACAAAGCCAGAGTCCCAAATAAGACACACCAGAAAACAGGGTATTCACAATACGTCGTTTCATGATATTTTCGCGCTTTTAAAGAGCCGGCGGGACGCGATTGTCAGCCCTATCGTGATCATAACAAGTATAAAGCTCATCAAAATCAGAGCGCTAAAATGAGTGGATCCAAACGCGCTTTCTCCAATCTCTCGGCCTAGCTTTGATGTGATGGTTTGGCCTGACGAGAGCGGGTTAAATAGCGGGGAAGGCAGCCGGTCAAGCGAGCCGATCACGAGCATAACGGCCATGGTTTCGCCGAGTGCGCGTCCTAGCGCGAGCAGGGCCGCGCTCATAATGGCTGGCGCTGCGGCGGGCAAAATGACTGATAAGTGCGTTTCATAAGGATAAAGACCAAGGGCAGAGGCATTCTCGTAAAAAGCCTTTGGTACGCCGCTTATGGCATCTTCAGCGAGGCTTAAAAACGTCGGTAAAATCATCACGGCTAGAATGAGGCCAGCCGTCAATATGATACGTCCGGATTGCAAATCAAATAAGCCTGCCACCCAAAGACTGACATAGGCGACACCAATGAGACCGTAAACGATGGACGGAATTCCTGCCAAAATTTCTAAGGCAGATTTGGTCAGACGCTTAAGGGTTTTGTGTTTTATACGTGAAATTGCAATTGCCGCCAAAAGCCCGAGGGGGAGGGCGATGGATATGGCAATCAGCATGACAAAAATTGAACCAAAGATCATTGGAATTATGCCGTATACGCCTTCTGCTGGATTCCATCTCGTCGATAAGAGGCTATCGCCAGCCTGGGTTAACGCAGGTCCGCTTTGCACGAGCAGCGTGCCAATAATCAGGCAAATAATAGCACAGCTGGCCATCGCACTGAAAAAGGCGATGCCGTGAATCCCATCCCGCCGAGTTGGCGAACTCGTTGCATTATTGACAAATGTAGGACGGGCCAGTTTGTTCATTGATTAATCTTGATATAGCCCGATTTCTCAACGAAGTTTTGTCCATCTGGGCTCAACAAATAGTCGACAAAATTCTGCGCTTGGGACGAAATATCGCCGCGTATGACAATATTTAAATCGCGCACAATAGGGAAGCGTCCATTTTGAATATTCTCTAATGTTGGCGTGACAAGCTCACCAGAGCCAAGATTAATGGATAAACCTTTTACGTCTTCATTTAGCCAAGCAATGGAGAGCATGCCTATGGCGGCATCACTTTGTGTCATGGCCGTTTGTTCTTCGTTATTAGACCCGATAACTAAGTCTGCGCCAGGAGCATCCGCTTTTGCGTTCCCCATAACGATGCCCATAAATGTCTGCCGCGTGCCTGAGCTAGACTCTTTATCAATAACAAAAATAGTTTGATCTGGTCCGCCAAACGCCGACCAATTGTCGACATCACCTTGGTAAATACTAGCAATATCCGCGAGGCTTAACGCGGTCACGCCAGCCGCGAAAATCTCAGAAGAGACAACAGGAACGACTGCGTCGCGGCCAATCGCTATGGGTGTAAATGTTAAGTTTGAAAACTGGTTTAGCTCGCCTGCTGTGATATCTCGCGACATCATACCAATATCTGTTTGGCCCTCTGCAAGCTGGTTGAACCCGCTGCCAGAGCCGCCCGCGTTGACAGTAATTAGCTGTCCTGTATCAGCCGTAAATTGTTCTGCGGCTCGCGACACGGCAGGCAGAACTGTTGTTGAGCCAGATATAGAGATGCGGTCTGGCGCCGAGCAGCCTGAGACGCCAATCAGTATTAAAACCGTGAAGGCGGCGGTGATAAAATAACGAAACATGTAATACCCAATTTTTCTTGCGATTTACGGCTCGTACTTTTGAATGTCAAAGCAAAGCCGCTCACTTAACTGTGAGCAAAGCTGTTACTTGCAGCGCAAAATAAGGCAAAGAACTAAAATTATTTCGTTTGAGCTTAATCCCGCCTTTATCTTCATGACATAGATATTCATCTATATAATATAGGACGGCGATATGACAGGCGCTTTTGCATTTTTGGATAGTTGGTATGAAGGTATTAAGCGGCTCGCACGGCACCGCCTGGCCGAGCGCTATTTCGCTATTGTTTGTTTTGTCGAAAGCTCGTTCTTCCCCATTCCGCCGGACTTGATGCTTATTCCTATGGTTCAAGCTAAGCGCGAAGCTTGGTGGCGGTATGCTTTGATTGCCACAATTTTTTCTGTGCTGGGCGGAATTGCAGGTTATTTCATTGGCCTTTTCTTTTTCGACGCCATTGCGCAACCGATATTAGAAAAACTGGGCAAAACTGAGAAAATGGAGAGCTTTCGTCAAACTATATTGCAATATGGCGCTATCGGTATTTTCGGCGCAGGTTTGACGCCGTTTCCTTATAAAGTCATCACTATCATGAGCGGCGCGCTGAAAATTAATTTTGGCATTTTCGTAGCCGCCAGTGTGATGGCGCGCTCCTTGCGCTTTTTCCTTGTTGCGGGCTGCGTGAGGCTCTTTGGTGAGCGTGCAGAGAAAATGCTGAAAGAGCACTTTGCGCTATTCACGATTGGCTTATTTGGCTTGCTCGCAGGGCTTTATTTCATCTATCGCCACTTCGCGCATTAGGGTAATAGCGCAACAACCTTCTCAAAGCCAAAACGGGCGAAGGCCGCGCCGCGCTTTGAATTGGTTTGCGGGCCAATCAAAAAAGCTGTGTCAGCTCGTCTCTCGCGCGGCGTAGGATTTACGTCTTTAAGCAAGCTTTCGACGCGCCGCGCAATCGCTTCGCCGCTATCAATCCATTTTACAGTTTGGGTAACAGCCGCTTTTAGTTCGTCCTTCAAAAGCGGGAAATGAGTGCAGGCCAGAACGACGGCGTCAATATTAGCGCCGCAGCGTCCTGAAAATAACGGGGCGAGTTCGGCTTTTACTCGCACTGGATCGACGGGGCGTCCGGCCAGTTTGTCTTCCGCCATGTCAACTAGATTAACGGAGCCTTGGAGGAGGACTGTTTTGCCATCCGCGAAGTCTCTAATCAGGCCGTCGACATATTTGCGTGCAACGGTTCCGGGCGTGCCAAGCACCGCCAGAGTACCCGTGCGCGTCTGCAGCGCTGCAGGTTTTATCGCAGGCACAACCCCGACGACAGGGACATTAAGGGCAGCGCGAATATCGTCCAGCGCCGTGGTAGACGCTGTATTGCAGGCAATGACGACAACATCTGGCCGCAGCATATGAGTTAGCACAGTGAGTAGTCCCGGCAGACGCTCGATCAGCTGCTCTGCGCTTTTCTCGCCATATGGCCGAAATTCATCATCGGCGACGTAATCCATAGCTAAATCTGGCAGGCGTAATCTCATCTCTGCCGCGACCGACAAGCCGCCAACACCGGAATCAAATAGTAAAGCGCGAAAACTCATAAATAGGCTGTGCCTGATTGGGATTACCAAAGCGTTTAAGTTGAGCATATGACAAGATTTCGGCGCAATTAAGGTCAAAAAAATACCCTGTCACAAGGACAGGGTTAAGGAGGGGTTTGACTAACAGTGGGCGTCTCGTGGGAGAGCGCGCCCGGGAAAATAACTTGGTGAGCTATGTTCGAAATATACCTTGCAAGGTGCATGCCAAGATAAACACTCCCGTTTCAGGGGATTTCTGCCAAAAATAGCAATGTTCGCGGCCTCATTGTATCATTTCAAGTCTAATTGTCCCGAAACGATACAGAAAGTTAGTTTTGCGGATAGCCGCCTTGATATGCGGGCTCACTATAAATTGGCGCATCCGGCATTTGCGTATTGTAATCAGGGCTTTGGTAAGCCGTAGGCGGCGATATCACTGCCGACGAAGGCGCTATATAGCTGCTATGTCCTGACGCTTGGCGAAAGCCTTCAATATAGTTAGGCGGAAGGTAGATAGGGATATCCTGATCCGCATTATCAACGATTACCAATGTCATCCCGTCAAACCGCGCCGCATCGAGACGCTCTTGCGGTATATGCAGTGTTACGCTTTCTTCGCGCACGCAGCGGTAATTTGTGACGATAGTATTGCTCACATGAGTGTAACCGCCAAGTCTTGGAAAAAATTCCATTTGTTTACGGTTGAGAGAGCTGCGGTTGACTCTGCTAAAGCTACGGTCAACTTCGCTGTTGAGTTTGCGTGAGCTTCGCGATCTCGATGTAGATTTTGGCTTGCTTTGGCTGCGAGTTTGCGAAGTTTTTCTCGGCGCGCGGTTTGAATTGACTGTGGCCGGCGGTGCGCTGCGCGCAATCGTCTTTGGCGCGGGCCCTGCTGGGTTTGCCTGTCTATTCGTTACAGGCCGCGGCGTATTACTTGCGGCTGTGTTGCGTCCTCGGCCTCGATCTGTACGGCCAACGCGATTAGTGCGCGTGGACCGATTAGAACTTTGCGCTGAATTGCGCTCGTTATTATTGCTTTGCTCAGCTTGATTGGCACGAGAGCGCTGCAAAGGACCGCCTGCCACGACGCCGCGTTGTCGGCGATACTCGCGCCTTGAAGCGCTACCGCCAATTATAGCATCCTTGCCATTATGGCGTTCTGTGCGGGCTGTATTTCTAGTCTCGCGGCGCTCTTCGCTAGCGGTTTCGCGGTTTCTGTTGCGATCACTGCCGCCGCGCCGACCGTCGCCGCGATTAGCTGTGCCTAATCGTCGTGAGCCTCGGCTACCATAGCTGCGGTTTCTATCATTGGAGCCAGTGAAATGTCCGCCGCCATAGCTCGCGCCGTAATTTCCATAAGCGTTATAGGTGCCGCTGCGACGCCAATCACTCCAACCGGCAGATGGGCGGTAAAGGGATCCGCCGTTCCAAAATCCGCGGTGACCACGGTAACGTGGCAAGAGCAGGTAAACTCCGGCGAGATAGCCATATGTGTCATAGCTATTATAGTAACTATCTTCATAGACGACTTCGGTTGTATTGGAGGCGCAGTCGAGCGTGCGCACATCTTGATGAATACGGCTTACCTCATCACCAGATACATAATAAGCGCGCTCATAGCCGCGTAGATCATACGGGTCATCAGACGCGCTTGTGTAAATCATTTTGAGGTCTAAATAGGCGCCGCCTGTAACTTGAGTTCCGTCAAGTGCAATTTGACTTGGACTGCTACGAAGGGCTGCCGTGCCGGCTAGAGTGTTATCCTGTTCAAATGGATCGAAAGTTGGGGCTATTGCAATACTTGTCCCAGTCGTTGAGTCGTAGCTCCGAACGGTGTCGCGGGCGATTTGATCCGCGGGAATATCTGGTAAAAATATGATGTCATTGGCCTGTGCGGGCACTATTAGGCTAGCGGAGAGGCAGAATGCTGCCAAGAGAGTTTTCGCGGGTTTGCTTATTATGCGGGTCATATACTTACTTACCCTAGCAAAGTTGAGGCCAAGCTGAAAGCACGGTTCACACTATGTTCATTAAACCCGTTATTTGTAATGAGTTTGATAAGTTTTGGCACTATGAGTTGCCTTTCCTGCCTGCGCCCAGATATAACGAGGCATACCCTTTCACTTAATTTGAAAAGAGCAGTCATGAGCGCAGTTAAGATTGACGGCAAAGCCTATGCAGAAAACTTACGCGGCTACGTGGCTAAGGCTGTAGCGAGTCTGCCGTCGCAGCCGACGCTGGCGGTTGTTCTCGTTGGCGAAGATCCTGCCAGCCAAGTTTATGTGGCCAATAAAGCCAAGTTCACTGTTGAGACAGGCATGCGCAGTTTAGAGCACAAGCTCGCAGCAGATGTCGATGAAGAGACGCTCATTCGTTTCGTGCGTACGCTAAATGAGGACCCAGAGGTTGACGGTATTCTCGTGCAGCTTCCCCTGCCAAAAGGGCTGAACTCTGACCGCGTGATTGCCCAAATTCATCCGGATAAAGATGTCGACGGATTGACCGAAGCTTCCGCAGGGCGCTTGTCACTTGGTAAGCCGGGTCTACGCCCTTGTACGCCAACGGGCTGTGTGATGCTTGCAAAGGACCAATTAGGTGATTTATCGGGAAAACATTGCGTTGTGCTAGGACGCTCCATCCTTGTTGGTAAACCTGCGGCGCTTTTATTCCTTGAGCAAAACTGCACAGTCACAATTGCTCATTCGCGCACCAAAGATTTGCCAGCTGTTTGCCGTGAGGCAGATATTCTTGTGCCAGCTGTAGGGCGAGCGCAAATGGTGCAAGCCGATTGGATAAAGCCCGGCGCCTGCGTTATTGATGTAGGGATTAACCGCGTTGATAGTATAAAAAACCCGGGCAAGACTCGCTTGGTTGGGGATGTTAATTATCTGCCGTCCAAAAAGGTTGCGGGGTCTATTACGCCTGTTCCTGGCGGCGTGGGTCCGATGACCATTGCGTGCCTTTTGCGCAATACGGTTATCGCGGCGTGCCGCAGACGCGGCTGGGAAAGTCCCGCTATATTGGATTTCTAGCTATATTGGACGTTGGGCCGCCTGCTGTCATTTACCAAAAATTATAGTGCGCAGGAGGGCGCTTTGCCCTAAAGCCTCTGCATGACCAAAACCTATCTCCTCAAAGCCGCTGCCTTGACTACGGCCTTTCTCCTCACCGCGCCTTTGACGGCTGCCGCGCAAGATAATACGCTGGCTGATGAGTTTGCGCTTGAGCAAATTCAAGGCAGTCAGGGAGAGCGCGGTGAGCGTAATCGCCGCCGCGCCACTAGCCAGCAAGTGCTTATCCCTGCGGGGCTTTTATTTGCGAGCTTTGATACAGATGCAGATTACGCCGCAAGTGAGGCCGAGCTGACGGTCGGTATAAAGCGCAGCTATGCCGCCGCCGATAGTAACGCAAATGGGCGGCTTAGCCTCGTTGAACTTGCGAGCTGGCGCGAGCGTGTTCTTGGCTCACGTGACCTGCTGCCGGGAAATACGCAATTTGATAAAAATTTTGATAGTCAGGTAAATGCCGAGGAATTTGAAACTGTGCTGACGGGTTTATTTCGCAGATTTGACGATAATGAAAATGGGCAATTAGAATTTGCGGAACTGACGCGTAATGCACGCTCGGCGCGAGGTGGCGAGACCGGCCAGCGGCGAGAGCGCCCGCAGGGTGGCCAGCAGCGCGGTCAACGTCCTCAGCGCGGTCAACGCCGCTAACTATATTGAACGGCTTAGCTTTACGCCGCGTTTGTTGCAGAACGTGCCGCGACATTATGGCTGTTTTTACTTGTAATTTTGAAAATTTCGGGCACTCTTATGGGAGTAAAAGATCATAGGGGAGAGATATCATGGCTAATTTACTATTTTCACCAAGCGGACGTATAGGGCCGGCAGCTTTTCTAAAAGGCATTGGCATATTGGCGGCAATCTTCGCAGTTATTACAATAGTTCCCATGTTTAGCTATCAACTGGGCGGCATCTTAGCCTTAGTGTCCCTCGTGTTGTTAGTTCCAATTTTTATGCTGCTGATTAAGCGGTGCCATGATTCTGGCAAGTCTGGGTGGTTGAGTATTCTCTTCCTTATTCTCATTGGCATTATTGCGCTTGTCTTACAGAATGTGGCATCAAACATGTTTGGTGGGTCTGCCATGGCAGAGATGAAGGCCGCTTCTGAAGAAATTGCGACAAGCGGCGCTGGACTTTCTGAAATGATGTTGGCGACGGCTGAACTCGCGGAAACATATGGACCGGCGATTGCTAAGAACACCGCTTTACCATCAGCTATTGCTGGATTTGTAGGCACTATGATCGGCGCGTTCGTTGTGAACCTTATTCTCAAGCAAGATGCGCACGAGAACCAATATGGTCATCCGCCCGCGGCGTAGCCTCTAAGTTAAATAATTAAGAAAGCCCGCATCTTTGGCGGGTTTTTTTATGGGTGAATTATAAATGTGTCTTGTCTTTTATCGGGCCAAAAACCTGTCCAAAGGCGGATTTTAGAGCATGATCTAAAGTGGCCATATCAGCGTGTTTGCCAAGCGAGCGTAAGCTCGCCACGCCGTGCTCTGTAATGCCGCAAGGCACAATGCCGCCAAAATGAGACAGGTCTGGCGAGACATTTATGGCAATGCCATGAAAGCTCACCCATTTTTTTAGCCGCACGCCAATAGCGGCAATTTTTTCTTCACGTCTATCCTCGCGCGTTACCCAAACACCTATACGTCCCTTGCGGCGGCCTGCGTCCACGTCCAGCGCGGCCAAAGTGTCTATAATGACGTGTTCAAGCCCTGAGACGAAACAGCTGACATCGCGTCCGCGCGTTTTCAAATCTAGCATAACATAAGCTACTCTTTGTCCCGGGCCATGATAAGTATATTGCCCGCCGCGCCCTGTTTGGAAAACATCGAAGCGGTCTGGCTCAACGAGGTCGTCCGCCTTAGCGCTTGTGCCTGCAGAGTAAAGCGGAGGGTGTTCAAGCAGCCAAATTAACTCAGGCGCTTCGCCCGCTGCAATAGCGGCTGCGCGGAGTTCCATTTGAGTGACCGCGTCAGGGTAAGGCGTGAGTCCGTTTGTAACGCGCCACTGAATTGGGATGTCCGTTCGTAGCTTAGCGCGCCCTGAAAGCGGGTTGTTAGAGCATGAGGGATCGGCAGACTTGGTCATAAAATATACGTGTTTCTATTTCAGCTTACTGAAAATTACTGTCAATATTTTCAAGGCCCTGTGCAACAATACCTTGCAGTTCTGGATGGCTAGTCGCGATGCGGCCCGCCTCATTAAAAATACGGGCTTGAGCTTTTGCAAAGGCTTGCATGGGTTTAAAAATGCCTGTGCTTAACATCATGTCATTTCCGTCTAAACTTTCAAGTCTTTGACCCACGGCGTTCAGCATTGGTTCCAACGTGTGCATCTCAGCTGCTGCGGCGTACGCGCTCTCCGCGTCGTTAACTTGGGCGAGCACGTCGGCCAGTTTATGGCTCTCATAGGCTGCGGCTTCGAGCAGTTCTAGCGTGCTCATGGCATTAATGGCGGCGATGTCAGCGCCGGGAGTTTTAAAGGCGTCATTGGGTTTTTCATGCGCGCTGGCCTGCGGCTTAGTCGCCCCGTTGGGCGCCGCAACATCTGAACCCCCGCAGGCGAGAAGCGCCGTGCTGACAGTGCATATAAATATGACGCGGCCTAAGAATTTGAAAATGCGCATGTACGGCGTCTCTATATTACCCTGACATTGACAGTAAGCTTACCGCCCCGACCCGCCCTTGACTAGCCTTGCTTCTACGCGAGGGAGAAATCAACGCTTCATATTTTCACGCTGCGCCGCGTAAAAGGGCTTCACAAAGTAGGAGGCTATTGCTAAAGCGCGCGTCTACCTGCTTGCGAGCATATGTGCGGCCGTGGCGGAATTGGTAGACGCGCAGCGTTGAGGTCGCTGTGGGGTAACACCCGTGGAAGTTCGAGTCTTCTCGGCCGCACCAAATTTCTTCTGATAATGGACG